>CAYSTY010000036.1:0-13481 GCA_964433685.1 uncultured Actinomycetota bacterium
CGGCCGCCAAGGAGGGCGCCCGGTTCGGCATCCGGGTCAACGCCATCCAGCCCGGCCTGATCCGCACGGCGATGACCGAACAGATGCCGCAGGACGTGTTCGACGAGCGGGTCGCCGCCATCCCGCTCGGACGCGCCGGTGAGCCCGGTGAGGTCGCCGACGTCGCACTGTTCCTCGCCAGCGACCTGTCGAGCTACGTCACCGGTGCCGTCGTGGAGGTCACCGGCGGCCGGGGGATGTGACCTACGCGAGCAGCAGACGCGAGACGACCTCGGTCATGATCTCGTTCGTGCCGCCGCCGATGCCGAGGATGCGCGCGTCGCGGTAGTGACGCTCCACCTCGCTCTCGCGCATGTAGCCCATCCCGCCGTGCAGCTGCACCGCGTCGTCCACGACCCGGTCGCAGGCGAACACCGCCGTGTTCTTGGCCATGGCGACCTCACGCAGGACGTCGTCGCCGGCCTGCCAGCGGTCGATGACCGCGCGGGTGTAGGTGCGGGCGACGTCGGTCTGGCGTGCCATCTCGGCGAGCTTGTGCCGCACCACCTGGCGGGTGGCGATCGGCCGGCCGAACGTCTCGCGTTCCTTGGCGTAGCGGATGGTCAGCTCGAGGCAGCGCTGCGCCGTCGCGTACGCCTGTACCGCCAGCGACAGCCGCTCGGCCGCGAACTGCTGCATGATCTGGAGGAACCCACCGTTCTCCGGGCCGACCAGGTTCGCGGCGGGGACCCGCACGCCGTCGAAGCGGACCTCGGCCGTGTCGGAGCACAGCCAGCCCATCTTGCGCAGCGGCGCCGACACCTCGACACCCTCGCGGTCGGTCTCGATCACCAGGAGCGAGATGCCGCCGGCACCGTCGTCACCGGTGCGGACGGCGGTGGTGATGAAGTCGGCGCGGGTGGCGGAGGTGATGAACATCTTCGCGCCGGTGACCACGTAGTCGTCACCGTCACGCACGGCGCGGGTGCGCAGCCCGGCGACGTCGGACCCGGCGTCCGGTTCGGTGATGGCGAGCGAGACGATCCGCTCCCCGGCGAGCACCGGGGCGGCGAACCGTTCGAGGTGGTCCGGGTCGCCGGCTTCGACCAGGTGCGGCAGACCGATCCCGTGGGTGAAGAGGCTGGCGATCAGCCCCGACGAACCACCGGTGAGGATCATCTCCTCGGCCACGGTGAGCGTGTCGATCGGGGTGCCGCCGACGCCGCCGGCCTCCTCGGGGAACCCGATGCCGAGCAGCCCGGCGTCGGCGGCCGCGCGGTGGAGGCTGCGCGGCAGCGCGCCCTCGTCCTCCCACCGGGCGATGTTCGGGACGATCTCGCGTTCGGTGAAACGACGCGTCGTCTCGCGCAGCGCCTGGCGTTCGGGGGTGTCCCAGGTGGGGTCGTGCACGGTCGGAACCTCGAGGTGTCGGGTGCCGCGGCGGTGCGCGGCGGCCGGGGAGGAGGCATCGGGAACGGTGCCGTTCATCTTGTACGGTACCGTTCCGGAAGCGTGCCGCACACCGCGGCGTGCTGGCGCGGACGGTGACGGGATGAGCGGAGGCGAGGTGAGCGCGACCCGACGGGTGTACGGCGGTCTCAACGCCGACGAGCGTCACCTGCGTCGGCGCGAACAGCTGCTCGCCGCCGGTCTGGAACGCTTCGCCACCGACGGCTGGGCCGACGCGACCGTCGCCGGGATCTGCCGCACCGCCGGCCTCAGCCAGCGCTACCTCTACGAGCACGTCGCCGACCGCGAGGAGCTGTTCCTCGCCGTCGTCGACCGCATCGGTGACGAGGTCGAGCAGGTCGTGCGTGACGCGGCCAGCACCCCCGGGGCCAGCCCGGTCGAGCGCGCCCGGCTGGTGCTCGAGGCGATCGCCGACTACTTCGCTGCCGATCCGCGCACCGTGCGGGTCGCCCTGGTCGAGTCGCTGGCGACCCCACGCTTCCGCAACCGGCGTCGTGAGCTGCTGCGCCGGTTCAGCGACCTCGCCACCCGGCTGATGCGGGCGCTGCGCGACGACGACGCAGCCCCGTCGCCAGCGGCCGCGGCCACGGGCGCCCTCTTGACCGGCGGGCTCGTCGAGCTGCTGATCGCGTGGGCGACCGACCAGGACCCGATCGTGCCGCCCGAGGACCTCGTCGACCACGTGACCGCGATCGCCTCGGCGGTCGCACACCTGTGACCAGTGGAGCGGACCTGATGGACGAACGTGTCCCCGTGATCGTCGGTGTCGGCGAGGTGCTCGGCGACCGCGACCGCACCCTCGAGGGAGCGCGTGAACCGCTGTCGCTGATCGAGGAGGCGGTCCGTCGGGCCGCCGCCGACACCGGAGCTGCCGAGGCGGGTGCCGGCGTCCTGGCGGCGCTCGACGAGATCCTCGCCGTGCGCACCACGAGCTGGACCTACGACGACGCACCGAGCCTCGTCGCCGAACGCGTCGGCGCGTCACCGTCCCGACGTGAGACGACGAACGTGGGCGGGCACTGGCCGACCCGCCTGCTCGAGCAGGCGGCCGCCCGCATCGCGTCGGGTGGGTCCTCCGCCGTGCTGCTGTTCGGCGGCGAGGCGCAGGCGTCCCTCGGGGTGTTGACCAAGGCCGGTCGTGACCCGGCGGCCGATGCGGGGTGGCTGGCCGCACCCGGTGGCCCGCCGTCGTTCGATCCCGCCGACCTCGGCAGCCCCGCCATGCAGGCAGGCGGGGTGATCCTGCCGACGCGGGTCTACCCGATGTTCGCCAACGCGCGACAGGCACACCTCGGGCTGGACCCCGAGGAGGCCGCGGCCCGTTCGGCCGCGCTCTACGCCCGCCTCACCGAGGTCGCGTCCCGCAACCCGATCGCGTGGAACCCGCGGGTGCGGACCGCCGCGGACATCGCGACCGTGTCGCCGTCGAACCGCATGGTGGCCGAGCCCTACCCACTGGCGGTGAACGCCATGCCCCACGTGGACCAGGCAGCGGCCGTGGTGGTCACCTCGGTCGCCACCGCCCGCGAGCTCGGCATCCCCGAGGACCGGTGGGTGTACGTGCGCGGTGGGGCCGGCGCGGACGACACCGTCGACGTCCTGTCGCGGCGCACCTACGCGACCTCGGACGCGCTGGCGGCCACGCTCGACCTCGCCGCCCGACGCACCGGCGTCCCGGCCGACGCGCTCGACCTCGTCGACGTCTACAGCTGCTTCCCGATCGTGCCCGAGCTCGTCGCCGATCTGCTCCACCTCGGGGACGACGCCACGCCGAGCACCACCGGCGGGCACGCCGCGTTCGGGGGACCGCTCAGCAGCTACTCGCTGCACGCCATCGCGAGCGTCACCCGACGGCTCCGCGACGACCTCGAGGTCGCGATGGTGCACGCCAACGGCGGCTACATGACCTACCAGCACGTCACCGTCCTGGCCGCCACGCCGCACCCCGACGGCTACCTCGGCGACCCGGATCCGGTGACCATCGCGCCGGACGAGGCGCTGGTGGTCCGTCCCGCGGCGGACGTGCTCGCGGCGGCCGACGGCGACGACGTGGCGCTCACGATCGAGACCTTCACCGTCGAACACGGTCGCGACGGCGCACCGGCCCAGGCGTTCGTCATCGGTCGCACCCCGGCGGGGGAGCGGACCGCGGCCGCGACCGCGCCGGGCGACCGCGCGGCGGCGCAGGCGTTGTCGCTGGCTGCGCTCCCGCCGGGCGCCACCACGCACGTCGGCCGGACGGTGACGCTCACCGCCATGGACGCGGGCCCCGCCATCACCCCGGTGTTCTGACCGGCCTGCCTGCACCGACCTGACCTGACCAGCCCGGATCCGAGGAGCCGCCGTGACCGACGACGCCACCGAGAACGCCGCGACCCCCGAGGTGGTGCTGGTCGAACGCGTCGCCCGCACGACCGTCCTCACCCTGAACCGGCCCGAGGCCCGCAACGCCGTCGACACCGCGACCGCGGTCGCGCTCGGCCGCGCCCTCGCCGACGCGGACGCCGACCCCGACGTGTGGTGCATCGTGGTCACCGGCGCGGGCGACCGTTCCTTCTGCGCCGGCGCCGACCTCAAGGCCCTCGGTCGCGGCGAGTTCCCGCTCGATCCCGACAACGCCGCGTGGGGGTTCGCGGGGTTCGTCAGCCACCCCGTGTCGACACCGGTCATCGCGGCGGTCAACGGGACCGCGCTCGGTGGCGGCACCGAACTGGCGCTGGCCAGCGACCTCGTCGTGGCGGCCGACACCGCCAGCTTCGGTCTGCCCGAGGTCAAGCGCGGCATCATCGCCGCGGCCGGTGGGGTGCTGCGTCTGCCCGAGCAGCTGCCGCGGAAGGTCGCGATGCGCCTCGTGCTGACCGGCGAGCCGATGTCGGCCGAGGAGGCCGCACGGTGGGGGCTGGTCAACGAGGTCGTGCCGGCTGCGCAGGTCCGTGAGCGGGCGCTCGAGTTGGCCGCCAGCATCTGCGCGAACGCGCCGCTGGCGGTCCAGGCGTCCAAACGCCTCGCCGCCGGCATCGTCGACGGGACCGTGCCGTCGGAGGCGGACGGCTGGGCCCGCAACCAGGCGGAGATCGAGCGGGTGGCCGCCAGCGCCGACGCGATGGAGGGCATCACGGCCTTCGGGCAGCGGCGCGACCCGGTCTGGCAGGGCCGGTAGCGGCCACTGGTCCGGATAGCGCTGCCCAGGGGCCGTCGACCCCGGACCACCGCCGCTGGTCCGGGCGACGCTGTCTGGCTCGGTGCGCGGCGACCTGCTCGACTGCGCTCCCGCCACCGTGGGAGGCTGCCGTGCCCGACGCCGTCATCTGTGAGCCCGTCCGCACGCCCGTCGGCCGCTTCGGCGGTGCGCTGCGCGACGTGTCCGTCCAACGTCTGGCCGCCACGGTCATCGAAGCGCTGCTCGCGCGCACCGGGATCGACCCCACGGTCGTCGACGACGTGGTGCTCGGGCAGGGCTACCCGAACGGTGAGGCACCGGCGCTCGGACGGGTCGCCGCCCTCGACGCGGGCCTGCCGGTCTCGGTCCCCGGTGTGCAGGTCGACCGGCGCTGCGGCTCGGGGCTCCAGGCCGTCCTCGACGCCGCCATGCGGGTACAGACCGGGGCGGCCGACGTCGTGATCGCCGGTGGTGCGGAGAGCATGAGCTCGGTCGAGTTCGCCACCGCCGCGATCCGGTGGGGGGTCCGTGGCAGCGGGGTGGAGCTGCAGGACCGGCTCGCCCGGGCGCGGGTCACCGCAGGTGGCGCGCTGCACCCGGTCCCCGGCGGGATGATCGAGACCGCCGAGAACCTGCGCCGCGAGTTCGCCATCACGCGGGAGCGTCAGGACGAGCTCGCGCTGCGCTCGCACGAGCGTGCCGTCGCCGCGCAACGCGACGGTCGGTTCGACGCCGAGCTCGTGCCCGTCGAGGTGCCGCAGCGACGCGGTGCGCCGACGGTGGTGGACACCGACGAACACCCGCGGGCCGACACGACCCTCGAACAGCTCGCCTCGCTCCGGCCCGTCATGGGACGGCAGGACGACGCGGCGACGGTCACGGCCGGCAACGCGTCGGGTCAGAACGACGGTGCAGCGGTGTGCCTCGTCACCACGCCCGAACGCGCCGCGGAACTGGGCGTGCGCCCGCTGGCGCGGTTGGTCAGCTGGGCGGTCGCCGGTGTGCCGCCGGCCACGATGGGGATCGGGCCGGTGCCGGCGACCGGCGCCGCGCTGGCCCGCGCCGGGGTGAGTCTCGACGAGATGGACCTCATCGAACTCAACGAGGCGTTCGCGGCCCAGGTGCTGGCGGTCACCGACCAGCTCGGGGTGGACCCGCTCACCGACGAGCGCGTGAACGTCAACGGTTCGGGCATCTCCCTCGGCCACCCCGTCGGCGCGACCGGGGCGCGGATCCTGACCACGATGCTCCACGAGCTCGACCGTCGCGAGGGCCGCTACGCGCTCGAGACGATGTGCATCGGCGGGGGCCAGGGGCTGGCTGCGGTGTTCGAACGACGGTCGTGAACGACCAGGACCCGGACCGTCCGGACCGTCCGGACCGGCTGGCACGTCGGCTCACGCTCGGCGACGCCGTCGTCATCGGGCTCGGCGCCATGCTGGGCGCGGGGGTGTTCGCCGCGCCGGGTCCCGCCGCAGCCGCGGCCGGTTCGTGGCTGCTGGTCAGCCTCGCGCTCGCCGCTGCCGTGGCGTACTGCAACGCCACCTCCTCGGCGCAGCTGGCGGCCCACCACCCCGAAGCGGGCGGCACGTACGTCTACGCCCGCGAACGGCTCGGCGGCTACTGGGGGTTCCTCGCCGGGTGGAGCTTCGTGGTCGGCAAGTCCGCCAGCCTCGGTGCGATGGCGCTCACCTTCGGTGCCTACGTCGCCGAGGATCACGCCCGCCCCATCGCCGTGGCGGCGGTCGTGGTCCTGGCGGCGGTGAACTACCGCGGGGTCGAGCGCACCGCCCGGGTCACGCGCATCCTGGTCGTCGTGGTGCTCGCCGTCCTGGCCGTCACCGTCGCGGCCGCGCTGGCCGGTGGGCGGGCGACGACCGACAACCTGACCACCTCGCTGCCCGGCGGTCCGTGGGGGGTGCTCCAGGGTGCCGGGCTGCTGTTCTTCGCGTTCGCGGGGTACGCCCGCCTGGCGACGCTCGGCGAGGAGGTCGTCGAGCCCGAGGTCACGATCCCACGCGCGATCCCTCGGGCGCTGGCGATCGTGGTCGCGGTCTACGCCGTGGTGCTCACCACCGCGCTGCTCGCCGTCGGGCCCGCCACCTTGGCGTCGTCGTCCGCGCCGCTGGCGACGGTGGTCGACGCCGGGCGGTGGCAGGCGCTCACCCCGGTCGTCCGGATCGGTGGCGCGACCGCCGCGGCAGGGGTCCTGTTGTCGCTGCTGGCGGGGATCAGCCGCACCGCCCTGTCGATGGCACGCCGCGGCGAGCTGCCGCGCATCCTCGATGCCGTGCACCCGGTCCACCGCACGCCGTACCGCGCCGAGGTCGCCGCCGCGGTGGTCGTGGTGGCGATCGTCCTGGTCGCCGACCTCCGGGGGGCCATCGGGTTCAGCTCGTTCGCGGTGCTGACCTACTACGCGCTCACGAACGCGTCGGCGCTGCGGCTGAGGCCCGAGGAGCGGCGGTGGCCACGGCCGGTCGCGGCCACCGGTCTGGTGCTGTGCGTCGTGCTCGCCCTCACGCTGCCGGCGGTCGCCGTGATCGGTGGCGGCGTGCTGCTGGCGATCGGGTCGCTGGTGTGGCGCGTTCCCCGACGGTGAGCCGGGCCGCACCGCCGGGACCGACCGCCGGGAGCGTCTACCTGGTACGGATCGTCGCGCGAACGCCACGATCCGTACCCGCTGGCGAGGTGAGGTCGGAGGTGCCGGGGTGGGTCACCTGAACGGGACCAACGCGGCCAGCAAGGTGTCCAGCGTCTCGCGCTCGTCGGTGCCGAAGGCGTGCTCCAACAGGCTCGTGGCCCGTTCCTCGGCCTGCGCGAGCGCGTCCCGGGTGCGCCCTGATCCGGCGTCGGTCAGGACCACGAGCGCGAGGCGAGCATCGCGCGGGTCGGCGACGCGTGTGACGTAGCCGAGCTTCTCGAGGGGAGCGAGCAGACGGGTGACGCCGGACGGGCTCATCCCCAACGCGTCCGCCAGGTCCTGGCGCCGGCGCGTGCGGTCGGGGGCCTCGGCGAGCAGCGAGAGCGCCGCGAGTTCGTTGAGCGACAACCCCTGGACCTCGAGCCGACGCCGTACCTCCACGTCTGCGCGGGCGAGGAGGAAGCAGGTCTCGAGCGCTGACACGGCGGCTCCGTCGGGTAGGTGAAACAGGCGAGGTGATGTGGCGCGTGACAGGTACGTGACATCTCAAGGAGTATACACGTGGTTGTCGACCCGGCTCGAGAAGGGACCCCGTGCTCCGCTCGGTTCTGGGGACCGACCGTCGCCGCCGTAGCCTGCCGTGCGGGGTCGAGCGGAGGTGGCGAGGTGGCACGGGACCGACACGCGCAGCTCGGAGGCGGGGCGGTGGTGACGGGCGCGGCCGGAGGCCTCGGCCGCGCGATCGCCGCCGCGTTGGCCGACACCGGCCACCGGGTCTGGGTCACCGATCGCGACGCCGACGCCGTGGCGGCCGTGGCGGCCGAGCTCGGGACCGGTGCCGTCGGTCGCCACCTCGACGTGACCGATCCCGACGCGTGCCTGGCGTTGGCTCGGGAGGTCGAGGGGGCGGCCGGTCTGGCGGTGTGGGTCAACAACGCCGGCATCCTGCCGACCGGTCCCTCGTGGGAGCACCCGCCCGGGACGATCGCGGTCGCGTTCGACGTGAACACCTTCGGGACCATCAACGGCACGGAGGCAGCCCTGTCGATCATGCGTCCGCGGGGACACGGACACGTCGTCAACATCGTGTCGTTGGCCGGGCTGGTGGCGCCGCCGGGGGAGACCGTCTACGCGGCGACCAAGCACGCGGCGCTGGCCTACACCGTCGGGACCGGCCTCGACCTGCGTCGCTCGGGCGCGAAGCGGGTCCGGGTCAGCGCGGTCTGCCCCGACGGCATCTGGACCCCGATGCTCGCCGACAAGCTCCACGATCCCGAAGCCGCGCTGTCGTGGTCGGGCACGTTGCTCGCCCCGGCGCAGGTCGCCGAGGTGGTGGTCGACGTGCTGCGTCGACCCCGACCGGTGGTCAGCGTCCCGCGCTGGCGGGGCGCGCAGGTCCGCCTGTTCGCGGCCTTCCCGCGGGTGGCGACCCGCCTCGCCCCGATCGTGATGGCGCAGGCGCGACGCAAGCAGCGCGCCTTCGCGGCGCAGCAGCGGCAGCGGGGCTAGCTGGCGCGCGCTCGGCCCACGGTGGCGCGGAAGCGCGCGTGGGCACGGGCCGCCCCCTCGCGGCGTTCCCGCGCCAGCAGGCGCAGGTAGTCGTGGTGGTCGACCTGGACCGTGTGCCGTGCGGAGGCCACGTAACGGGCCCGGATCGCCGCCGTGTTCTCGGCGATCGCCTCCCGCATCGCCTCCGGGTCGGGGAGCAGGTAGCGGCCGCTCGCCCAGTCACCTACGAGCTGGCCCTGCGCGTGCGCCATCCGGATGTTGGAACCGACCGTCTGCACCAGCCCGACGATGGCGAGGTCGTCCCAGCGCGGATCGAAGATGTTGCGGTACAGGGCGATGTCGTTGTCCGGCGCGGACAGGACGTCCGGATCGAGGAACGGGAACACGATCCGGTAGCCCGTCGCCAGGACCACGAGGTCGGCGCGCACGCGCGTACCGTCGGTGAACTCGACCTCCGAGCCGTCGTAGCGCGCGATGCACGGCTTGACGGTGATGGCGCCGCGACGCAGCTCATCGAAGACGTCCTCGCTGACGGTCGGGTGCGAACCGCCGAGCGGGTGGTCGGGCTCGGGCAGCCCGTAACGCGACATCGTCCCGTGCCCGACGCGCAGCAGCGCGGCCAGCACCCGGCGACGGATCGCGAACGGCACGCGCGGGTCGTTGGGGAGCTGGTCGAGCGGGATGCCGAACAGGAACTTCGGCAGGACGTGGTACCCGCGTCGGGCGGACAGCGTCGCGCTGCGCCCGACCTTGGCGGCCTGCGCGACCACGTCCATCGCGCTGTTGCCGAGCCCGAGGACGACCACGTCGCGGTCACGGAGCTGGTCGCGGGTGGTGTAGTCGTGGGCGTGGATGATCCTCCCGTCGAACTCACCGGGGAAGGTCGGCACGTTCGGTACCTGGTGGTGGCCGTTGGCGGCGATCAGCAGGTCGTAGCTGCGTCGCTCCCCCGTCGACAGCTCGAGGTCCCAGCCGCCGCCGGCGCGGCGCGTCGCCCGCTCGACGGTCGTCTCGAAGCGGTAGCGGTCGCGCACGCCGAACCGATCCGCGTAGTCGCCCAGGTAGGCCTCCATCTGCGCGGCGCTCGGGTAGTGCGGCCAGTCGCGAGGCATCGGGTGATCGGGCCACTGCGTCATCCGGCGCGAGGAGTTGAGGTGCAGGGTGTCGTACGCCGCGGACACCCCGTACGGGTTGCCGGAGGACCACACGCCGCCGAGCCGGTCGCTGCGCTCGAACGCGTCGACGGTGACGTCACGCTCGACCAGCGCCTTCACGCTGGCGATGCCGGCGACGCCACCGCCGACGACGGCGACGGTCGGTCCGTTGTGCACGTGTGCTCCTCCGCGTGATGGCCAGTATCGCCCGTCGGTACCCAGCGCCACGAACCGGACCTAGGGTCGCCGGTGCCGCGACCGGGTACCCGCGCGTGCCGGCGGACCGGGGCACGGACCGGCACGGACCGGCACGGACCTGCATCGAACGAACGAGGGTCGTCTTGGGAGAGCAGCGTTCGGCCACGACGGTGACGGCCTGGCCCGACCTGCCGCTCGATGCGTGGCGCGAGACCAAGGAGACGCTGCACCGGTACTGCCAGATGATCGGCAAGGTCCGACTCGCGCTCGCGCCGTTCCAGAACCACTGGTGGCACGTCACGCTGCACGTGACCCCGCAGGGGCTGACGACGGGACTGCTGCCCGTCGGGGAGGGCCGCACCGCGGAGCTTCGCCTCGACCTTCGTGCCCACGCGTTGCACATCGTGGACAGCACCGGAGCCGAGGAACGGTTCGCGCTGCAGGACGGCTTCGCGTGCGCGGACTTCCACGACCGACTCGTGCGGTCGTTGGCGGCGCTCGACATCTCCGCCGACGTCGACATGCGCCCCTACGACCTCCCCGGCCCGGCGTTCGCCGACGACCAGGACAACGACTCCTACGACCCCGAGGCGGTCGCTCGCTTCGCCCAGGTGCTGCGCTCGAGCACGACCGTCCTGCAGGAGTTCGCGAGCAGGTTCAACGGCAAGCAGAGCCCGGTGCAGTTGTTCTGGCACAGCTTCGACCTCGCGCTCGGGCGGTACTCCGGCCGGCCGGCACCGGTGCGCGAAGGAGCGGGCCGCGTCGAAGCCGAGGCGTACTCGCACGAGGTGATCGCCTTCGGGTTCTGGCCGGGGGACGAGCAGGTGCCGTTCCCGGCGTACTACTCCTACACGGCGCCCGCGCCGCCGGGGCTGACCGACCAGCCGCTGCGTGCTCCCGACGCGTCCTGGGACGCGTCGTCGGGCACCGCGACCCTGCCCTACGACGCGGTGCGCACAGCCGACGACCCCCGCGCCGTCCTGCTCGCCTTCTGCGAGGACGCCTACCAGGCCGGTGCGCGCACGGCAGGCTGGGACGTGACCCGCTTCGCCACCGACCTCGCCCCGCGTTGACGAGCACGGTCGGCGTCAGCGCCCGCCGTCGGTCCAGCGGCCGGCGAGCGGCCGAGGCCGTTCCTCGCTTCCGGCCGTCGGGTCCGGACGTTAGGGTCGGGTCCTGCGTCCTTCGCGCGGTCACGTCCTTCCCGCGGTGACGAGGGACGAACCGAGGTGGAGGGGACACCGTGAGCGGTCCGGTCACCGAGCTCGAGGCGCCGACGGACGCGGCGGACGCCAGCCACCCGAGTCCGCCGTGCGTGGAGGTGACCGACAGTCGCGAGGCCGAGGTCGGACGCTTCCGGGTGCGACGTGCGCTACCTCGACGTGGACGTCGGACGGTCGGCGCGTGGTGCTTCGCCGACCACATGGGTCCGGCGGACGTCACCGAGGGCAGCGGTCTGGATGTCGGACCGCACCCACACATCGGTCTGCAGACGGTGACGTGGCTGACCGACGGGCAGGCCCTGCACCGCGACAGCCTCGGCTCCGAACAGGTCATCGCACCGGGGCAGCTGAACCTGATGACCTCCGGCGGTGGGGTGACCCACTCCGAGGAGGCGACCGGCCACTACCGGGGGACCCTCGAGGGCATCCAGCTGTGGGTCGCGCTCCCGGAGCGGACCCGCCACGGCGCCGGAGCGTTCGAGCACCACGCTGACCTGCCGCAGGCCGACCTCGTCGGTGCGGACGCGACCGTGCTCATGGGCGAGTTCGCCGACCTGTCCAGTCCGGCGCGCCACGACACCCCGCTCGTCGGCGTCGACCTGCAGGCGCACGGCGACACCACGGTGCCGCTGCGCCCCGACTGGGAGTACGCGCTGGTCGTGCTCGACGGCGAGCTCGGGGTCGACGGGACCCCGCTCCCACCCGGCAAGCTCGGCTACCTCGGGGAAGGTCGCGACGAGCTCCACCTCGAGGTCCGCGGCCGGACACGGGCGTTGCTGCTCGGCGGCGAACCGTTCCCCGAACCGATCGTGATGTGGTGGAACTTCGTCGGCCGCGACCGGGCGGAGATCGACGACGCCTACGCGTCGTGGGACCGTCAGGACGACCGCTTCGGGCGGCTCGACTCACCGCTGCCGCGGATACCCGCGAAGGCACCCTGGTGGCAACGGAGCTGACGCCCGCGGCGAGGTGACCGGTGGGGGACGGTCACCCGGTGCCGAGGAGCTGTTCGAACGACGGGGGACCATCGAAGGGGTCGGCGGCGCGGACCTGCTCGCGACCGGCGACGAGCGTCGCGAACTCGTCCGCGGCCCGGTCGATACGCGCCACGAGGCCCCCGTCCACGGTGGAGTCGTTGCCCCAGTCCTCGGCGGCGGCGAACACCGCCGTGGGCGTGGTGAGCGCGCGCAGGTAGGTGAACAGCGGACGGATCGCGTGCTCGAGCGCCAGCGAGTGCCGCGCCGTGCCGGCGGTCGCCCCGAGCAGCGTCGGCGTGCCGGTGAGGGCGTCGTCGTCGAGCAGGTCGAAGAAGGTCTTGAACAGCCCGTTGTAGGACGCGCTGAAGATCGGGGTGACCGCGATCACGCCGTCGGCGCCGGCGACGGCGTCCTTGGCGGCCTGCAGCTCCTCGCTGGCGAAGAAGGTCAGCAGGTTGTCGGTGAGGTCCTTGGCGTGCTCGCGCAGCTCGATGGTGGTGACCTCGACCTCGACGCCGTGGCCGGTCAACGCGTCACGTGCTGCGGACGCGAGCCGGGTCGCGAGCAGCGAGGTCGACGACGGTTGGCTGAGACCGCCCGAGACGACGGCGAGGTGGCGGGTGGTCATCGGCTCGTCCCTCCCACGATCGTGAGCTCGTTGCCGGACTCCTGCTTCAGGCTGGCGTGTGTCGGTGCGTCGGGGACGTGGGCGGGGCGGCCGGTGGCGAACTCGCGACGCAGGGCGGGGACGATCTCACCGCCGAGGATCTCGAGCTGCTCGAGCACCGTCGACAGCGGCAGACCGGCGTGGTCGATCAGGAACAGCTGGCGCTGGTAGTCCCCGACGTGCTCGCGCATCCCGGCGTAGCGTTCGATGACCTGCTGCGGCGATCCGACGGTGAGCGGCGTCATCGTCGAGAAGTCCTCGAGCGATGGGCCGTGGCCGTAGACGGGGGCGACGTCGAAGTAGGGCCGGAACTCGCGGACGGCGTCCTGCGAGTTCGGCCGGGCGAAGAACTGCCCACCGAGGCCGACGATGGCCTGGTCCGCCGAGCCGTGGCCGTACTGCTCGAACCGGCGGCGGTAGAGGTCGACCATCTGCTTGGTGTGACGGATGGGCCAGAAGATGTTGTTGTGGAAGAAGCCGTCGCCGTAGTAGGCGGCCTG
>CAYSTY010000037.1:0-3231 GCA_964433685.1 uncultured Actinomycetota bacterium
TGCTCTCGCAGGAGGTCGCCAAGCACGTCAAGGTGGTGCAGTCCGGGCAGGGCGCGGACGAGGTCTTCGCCGGCTACCACTGGTACCCGCCCATGCAGGCCATCACCGATGAGCTCGGCCCGGGTGCCGACCGTGATGCACTGGTCCAGCGCGCCGTCGACGCCTACCACGGGGCGTTCTTCGACCGGCCCCACGCCGAGATGTCGCAGCTGCTGCGGCCCGAACACCGCATCGAACAGGACGTCTCCCGCGCGTTCGTGGAGGCCCACTTCCGCCAGCCGGGGGCGCAGACCGCGACCGACATGGCGTTGCGCCTCGACTCGCAGATCATGCTCGTCGACGACCCGGTCAAGCGCGTCGACAACATGACGATGGCGTGGGGGCTGGAGGCCCGCGTGCCGTTCCTCGACCACGAGGTGCTGGACGTCGCCGCGCGCATCCCACCCGAGCTCAAGCTCGCCCAGGACGGCAAGGGCGTGCTCAAGGAGGCGGCCCGTCGGGTCATCCCGAACGAGGTGATCGACCGCCCGAAGGGGTACTTCCCCGTCCCGGCGCTCAAGCACCTGCAGGGTCCCTACCTCGACCACGTCCGCGACGCGCTGTCGGCCCCGGAGGCGCGTGAGCGGGGTCTGTACGAGCCCGCGTACGTCGACCGGCTCCTCGCCGACCCGAACGGCTCGCTCACCCCGCTGCGCGGCAACGAGCTGTGGCAGCTCGCCCTCCTGGAGCTGTGGCTCCAGGCCCACGACATCCGGCCGGCCTGACCGTGGTCGCCGCCTCCGACCGCAGCCGCCCCCAGCACCTGCCGCGCGGTGGACGACCCCCTGCGGAGGAGGGGCTGTCGACCCGTTCCTGGGACGACCGCCCGGCGCACCTGACCACCGACCTGACCCCCAACGTCGCCCTCGAGTGCGGCTGGGGACGGGTGCTGTTCGGGCAGACCTTCGAGACCCACGAGGACCTGCTCGAGGTGCTCTCGACCGAGGAACCCGGTCGGCGTGACATCTGCCTGTACGTCCGTGAACCGCACGTCGCGGTCAGCAAGGCGCCGCAGGAGCTGTTCATCGACCCGAGCCACACCTACCGGCTGTGGCTCCACCGGCACCAGGCGAGCGGAGACCCGTCCCGCGCCACCGTGGTCCGCGACCTGCGGTCGGAATCGGACGCCGCGGCGGTGAACCGCATCTACACCGCCGCCGGGATGTTGACCGCACCGACCGAGGTGCTGTGGGCCAACCAGCGCACCCCGACCTTCACCTACCTGGTGGCCGAGGACGGTGAGACCGGGGACATCATCGGCACCGTCACCGGGATCGATCACCGACACGCGTTCCGCGACCCCGAGGACGGCACCTCGCTGTGGTGCCTCGCGGTCGATCCGCAGACCACGCGGCCGGGGGTCGGTGCCGCGCTCGTGACCACCCTCGCGGAACGCTTCCAGGCCCGCGGACGCACGTTCCTCGACCTGTCGGTCGTGCACGACAACACCGCGGCGATCGCGCTCTACGAGAAGCTCGGGTTCGTGCGCGTCCCGGTGTACAGCGTCAAGCGCAAGAACCCGATCAACGAACGGCTCTTCAGCGCGACCCCGGCCGAGGGCATCGACGACCTCAACGTCTACGCCCGTATCGTCGCCGACGAAGCGCTGCGCCGCGGCATCACCGTCGAGGTCCTCGACGCCGACGGGGGCTACCTCAAGCTCAGCCACGGCGGACGTTCGATCGTGACCCGCGAGTCGCTGTCGGAGCTGACCACGGCGGTGGCGATGAGCCGCTGCGACGACAAGCGGGCCACCCGGCGGGTGCTCGAACGCGCGGGCCTCAGGGTCCCGCGCGGCCGCCTCGCCGACCGCTCCACCGACGACGAGGCGTTCCTGCGCGAGCTCGGCGAGGTCGTGGTCAAACCGGCCCGCGGTGAGCAAGGACGCGGCATCACCGTCGGTGTCCGTGACGAGCAGGAGCTCGCCGACGCGGTGGCGCTCGCCGAACGTTTCTGCCCCGAGGTGCTGATCGAGGAGGTCGTCACCGGGGACGACCTGCGGGTGCTGGTCATCGGCGGCGAGGTCGTCGCGGCGGCCGTCCGCTGCCCCGCGACGGTACGGGGGACCGGCAGACACACGATCGAGGAGCTGGTGCAGGCCACGGCGCGCCGCCGCGAGGCCGCCACCCACGGCGAATCGACGATCCCACTCGACGAGCTCACCCGCCGCTGCGTGGAGGATCAGGGGTACGCGATGGACCGGATCCTCGACGACGGGGTGTCGCTGGTGGTCCGCCGGACCGCGAACCTCCACACCGGCGGGACCATCCACGACGTGACCGCCCAGCTGCACCCGGTGCTGGCCGAGGCCAGCCGCGCGGCGGCGAGCGCGCTCGAGATCCCGGTCGTCGGCCTGGACCTGCTGGTCCCCGACGTCGGCGGGCCCGACCACGTCTTCATCGAGGCCAACGAGCGTCCGGGGCTGGCGAACCACGAGCCGCAGCCGACCGCCGAGCGCTTCGTCGACCTGCTGTTCCCGGGGACGCGGTCGCTGCCGCGCGGGTGGGAACCGGGCGTGGTCGGCGCCGACCACCACGCCGAGGGCACCCCCGAACCGGCCGCATCCACCGACGACCACAGAGAGGGAACGACACCGTGAGCGATGACCAGCACCTGACCTACCCGACCGACAGCGTGGTCGGCGTGCTCGACGACCCGGACGGGCTCGACGGGCTGCTCGACGCCCTCCGGGATGCGGGTGCCAGCGACGACCGCATCCGGGTGTTCCAGGGCGCCGAGGACGCCGACCTGCGTCCCGACCCGTCCGAGGACGGGGTGGTCAGCCGCGTCGTGCGCACCGCCCAGAAGGTCCTCGGGGACGAGGCCGAGCGGCTGCACGTCCTCGACGACGCGCTCGAGGCCGGCGCCGCCGTCGTCTGCGTGCAGGTCGCCTCCGACGGCGACGACGACGACGCCCGGGATCAGGAGCTCGCCGACCTCGGCCGCGCCCTGCGCGGTGCCGGCGCACGCGACATCGCGTTCTACGGCGAGTACCAGATCCAGCAGCTCGACGCCGCCGGCACCTGACCCCCGCCGGCACCTGACCCCCGCCGGCACCTGACCCCGGCGCCCTGCGGCGGCCGGTGAGGATGTCACGAACCCGCGCATCCGCGGGTTCACGTCGGCCCTGCGGCTCGGCCTGCCCGCGGGGCGGTCAAGAACCCGCGCATCCGCGGGTTCACGTCGGCCCTG
>CAYSTY010000037.1:3331-4585 GCA_964433685.1 uncultured Actinomycetota bacterium
CCCGCGGGGCGGTCAAGAACCCGCGCATCCGCGGGTTCACGTCGGCCCTGCGGCTGAGCCTGCCCGCGGGGCGGTCAAGAACCCGCGCATCCGCGGGTTCACGTCGGCCCTGCGGCTCGGCCCCGTCGCCGGCACCTGTGTGCGCCGGCTCGTCCACAGGCGGTGGCGGATCCGAGACCCGATTGTCGGACCGGCCGTGCATGCTGGTCACATGTTGGATCTCCCCGCCGATCTCATCACCCTCGCCGAGCACCAGCTCGGCATCCTCGCGCGTTTCCAGCTCGCCCGGTGGCTCGACCCGAACCAGATCGACGGCTACGTACGCCGTGGCCGCCTCGTCGTCGTGGAACGCGGCGTCTACCGGGCGACGGCCAGCGCCGTCGTGGCACAGCAGGCGGCGTTCGCTGCTGCGCTACGCGCCCGACCCGGCGCCACGATCACCGGGCCGGCTGTCCTCGGCCACCTCGGTGTCGACGGGTTCTCGGCATCGGCTCCCTTCGAGGTCCTGGTCCGACCGGGCCGACGCTTGCACAACGTGGACTTCCCGTGGCGTGAAGACCCCCGCCCGGAACGGGAGGTCGAGCGCTGCGGTGAGGTCCGCCTCGCGCTGCCTGCGGATGCACTCGTCCACAGCGTCCGCTGGCGTCGGGAGGTCAGCGATCGGTCCCTGCGGCTGGGGTGCGACTGGCTCGGCTGGCGTGGGCTGATCGATCGGGCAGCCTTCCTGGAGCTGTTGGTCTCGAGGGCACGGATCGATCCCGATGCGGCGCAGTTGCTCGAGGTCCTCGGCGGTATCGAACTCGGACGCTGTGAGAGCCAGGGCGAACGACGGCTCGGTGCGATAGCGATGGGCCTCGACCCTGCGCCCACACCGCAGGTGTGGGTGACGCCTCATCGACGCAGCGACTGGGCGTTCGTGTCGTACGGCGTGCTGATCGAGTACCAAGGCTCGGTGGACCACACGGGTGAGGCCAACGCCGCCCGGGACGAGGCTCGCGAGGCCGAGCTGCGGGCCGCGGGGTGGCTGGTCATCAGCGTGACCGCCAGCGACCTCGAGGACGAGGCGGCGCTGCTCGCGCGCATCGTCGCGGCCCTCACCCTCCGCGCCGTCGAGCGCGGGCTGCCGACGCCGACCTACGACCCCGCGCGCCGCCCCACCGCCGCCGTCTGAACCGGCGCATCCGCGGGTTCACGGGGCGCGGTGGTGCCTGGTCGGCCCGGTGGCCGTCACGAACCGGCGCATCCGCGGGTTCA
>CAYSTY010000037.1:4685-12825 GCA_964433685.1 uncultured Actinomycetota bacterium
GGGGCGCGGTCGTGCCAGGTCGGCTCGGTGGCCGTCACGAACCCGCGCATCCGCGGGTTCACGGGGCGCGCGGTCGCGGGGGCGGGCAGCTGAGGTCCCTGCGGGCTGTCAGAGCAGGGCGGTGACGGTGACGCGCGCGAGGACGATGGCCGCCGCCGCCAGCGCGACGGTCACCCCGATCGCGAGGTACAGCGACGACCGCTCGCGGTCGCGGAACAGGATGGCGCCGACCAGCGCGCCACCGAGGAGCCCGCCGAGGTGGCCGCCCACCGAGATGAACGAGCTGAGCACCACGGTGATCACGAGGTTCAGCAGCACCAGCGACCCGATGTCGGTCCGCCACGGGTTGACGCCGCGCCGCCGGTAGGCGACCAGGGCCGCGCCGAACAGGCCGAACACCGCGCCGGAGGCACCCACGGTGGGCCCGTTGACGGGGGTGGTCAGCAGGCCCCCGAGCACGGGCACGTCGGCCAGCGGGGTGGCGACGCCGAGGTACGACAGCACCACCACACCGAGCGACCCGCCGAGCAGGCCGCCGGCGAACAGCGTCAGGAACCGGGCGCGGCCGAGGATGGGTTCGAGCTGGTGGCCGAGCAGCCACAGCAGGTAGCCGTTGAAGCCGATGTGCACGATGCCGCTGTGCACGAAGCCGGAGGTCACCACGCGCCAGATCTCGCCCTGACCGACCTGCAGCGTGGTCAACCAGCCGAGCCGACCGAGCGGGCTGCCGGCCGATCCGAGCGTCGCGACGAAGGCGACCACGAGCAGCCCCACCAGCACCCGGGTGACCTGCGCCACCTCGAGGTCGCGCAGCCGGCGGACCGGCTGGCCACCCTTCGCGCACTCGGGGCACTGGTAGCCGACGGGCGCCTCGATGAGGTCGTCGCCGCAGATCGGCCGCTCGCACCGAGCGCACCGCGTCAGCGCGGGACGGTCGGGGTGGCGGTAGCAGGCGGGCGCCTCGGCGCTGACCTCGGGGTCGCTCACGGGTGAGGTTCCTGGGCTCGGGGACCGGGTCGCGGCCGTGTGGGAGGCGGCGACGGTACCGGCACCGCCGGGTCCTCCCACGGCCACCGTCGCGACCCCGGCGCACCGTCCGGGGACCTCCTACGCTCGGTCCGGGACGACGCTCGGAGCCGAGGTGACGCGAGCCGCGACGTTGGGGGAGCTGCGCGCCGGCGGGCACCCCGACCGCACCGTCAAGGAGGAGCTGCGGACCAACCTGGTCGCGCGCCTGCGGACCGGGGACCCGCTCACCACCGGCATCGTCGGCTACGACGACACCGTGCTGCCCGAGCTCGAGCGCGCCATCCTCGCCGGACAGGACCTCATCCTCCTCGGCGAGCGCGGGCAGGCCAAGACGCGCCTGGTGCGCAAGCTCACCGAGCTGCTCGACGAGGCCGCTCCCGTCGTGGCCGGCTGCGAGATCAACTGCTCGCCGTACGCCCCCACGTGCGTCGCCTGCCGCCGGCGCGCCGCCGAGCTCGGGGACGATCTCCCCGTGACCTGGATCGACCGCGAACGCCGGTTCGCGGAGAAGCTGGCCACCCCGGACACCGCCGTGGCCGACCTCATCGGTGACGTCGACCCGATCAAGGTCGCGGAAGGCCGCACGCTCGGCGACGAGGAGACCATCCACTGGGGTCTGGTCCCGCGCCACCACCGCGGCATCGTGGCCATCAACGAGCTGCCCGACCTGCCCGAGCGCATCCAGGTCGCGCTGCTCAACGTCCTCGAGGAACGCGACGTCCAGATCCGCGGGTACTCGCTGCGCCTCCCGCTCGACGTGCTGCTGGTCGCCACGGCCAACCCCGACGACTACACCAACCGGGGACGGATCATCTCGCCGCTCAAGGACCGGTTCGGGGCACAGGTCCGCACCCACTACCCGCGCACCATCGACGACGAGATCGCGATCGTCCTCGCCGAGGCGACCGCCCCGCCGCCGGACGTGCCCGTGCACGTGCCCCGCTTCCTCGACGAGGTCCTGGCCGAGCTGGTCCGCCTGCTGCGCGAGAGCCCCGATATCAACCAGCGCTCCGGCGTGTCGGTCCGGTTCACCATCGGTGCGCACGAGACCCTCGTCGCCGGCGCCGTGCGACGCGCCGCGCGGACCGGGGCCCGTCTGGCCGTCCCGCGCGTCGTCGACCTGCGCGCCGTCCTTCCCGCCGCGCTCGGACGGATCGAGTTCGACCTGCTCGACGACGGCGGCGAGGTGGAGGTGGTCGACCTCGCCCTGCGCCGCGCCGTGCTGACCGTCTGGCGGCGCCACCTCGGCGGCGAGGACCTGCGCGACCTCGTCGCCCGCTTCGAGGGCGACGGGCTCACCGTCGAGACCAGCGACCTCGCCGCCGGCGCCGACGTGCTCGCCGCCTTCGGCGACCGCGTCCACGGGCTCGCTCGTTGGACCGAACGGCTCGCCGAGCCCGCCCCGGGGGAGGGCGGCGACTGGGACGCGACCGACGACGCCGAGGTGGCAGCGTCGGTCGTGGAGTTCGTGCTCGAAGGGCTGCACCTCGGCCGCCGTCTCAACCGTGAGGACGTCGACGACGGTCGCGTCCGGTACGGGGGCTGACGTTGGTCCGGTCGCGGTACGGCGCGTGGGACGGGTCGCAGGACCCGATGGGGGAGCGCGTCGACGTGGCGGAGGCGCTCGACCGCCTGGCCGACGACCTGCTGATGGGTGCCGGCGGCGTCACGTCGGTGCGTGAGCTGCAGCGGCGCGGGCTCCCCGGGGAACGCGGGCTCGACGACCTGCGCCGGTCCCTGGCCCGCCGGCGCCGCGAGCTGCAGCGTGGGCTCGACGCCGACGGCCCGCTGGCCGCGTTCCGCGAGCAGCTCGAGCGGATCGTCGCGATGGAACGTGAGGCGCTCGCCGAGGCCGACGACCCCGACGCGCGGTTCGCCGAACTCGACCTCGACACCCAGCCGACCGATCCCGCCGGTCGGTTCCGCGCCCTCGGCGACTACGACTTCCGGTCCCCGGACGCCGCACGGGCCTACGCCGACCTGGCCGACCAGCTGCGACGCGACCTGCTCGATGCCCACCTCCGTTCGCTCACCGGCGCCCTCGGGTCGGTCACCGCCGAGGACCAGGCGCGCATCGCAGCGATGCTCGGCGACCTCAACGCCCTGCTCGCGGCGCGCGCCGCGAACGGTGGTCGGGCCCCGCACGACGAACCCGAGCGTTTCGCCGCGTTCAAGCGGGCGCACGGCGACCTGCTGCCCGGGGACCCCGACACCCTCGACGACCTGCTCGCCGAGATGGCGCAGCGCGCGGCCGCCGCCGCCGCGTTCCTGCGCGCGCTCCCACCCGACCAACGTCAGCAGCTCGAGGATCTCACGCGCCAGGTGTTCGACGACGTCGACCTGCAGTTCCAGCTCGACCAGCTCGGTGGGAACCTCGCCGCGGCGTTCCCCACCGGCCTGCCGGGTGGGGGCGGCGGGGACGGGACGGGGGACGGCGTGGGGGACGGTGCGCCCGACCAGCCCCAGCCGGGCGACGCCAGCGGCCCGTTCAGCGCCGCCGTGGACGCCTACGCCCGCGTCGCCGAGCTCGAGGATCTCGAACGCGCCATCCAGGGCGACCACCCCGGGGCCACCCTCGACGACATCGACGAGGACGCGCTCCGACGTCACCTCGGCGACGACGCGGTGACCGACCTGCGCCGGCTGAAGGCCGTCGAGCGCGAACTGGAACGCTCGGGCGCCATGCGGGTCGAGGGGGGTGAGCTCCACCTCACCCCGCGCGGTGCGCGCCAGCTCGGCCAGCGGTCGCTCGCGCGGTTGCTCGCCCGCGTCCGCCGCGAACCGGCGACCCGCACCGCCGGTGCGGACCCGGAACCGACCGGCCAGACCCGACCGTGGGTGTTCGGTGACCGCGAACCCATCGCCGTCGGCCCCACGGTCCGCAACGCCGTGATGCGTCGTACGGCCGCTGGCACGCCGCCGCGCCCCGGGCAGGGGGTGCGCCTGCACCCCGACGACCTCGAGGTGGCCGAGACCGAGGTGCGACCGCGGACCGCCACCGCGCTGCTGCTCGACCTGTCGTTCAGCATGCCGTTGCAGGGCCACTTCGTCCCCGCCAAGCGGATGGCGCTCGCGTTGCACGCCCTCATCGAGGGCAGCCACCGTCAGGACTCGCTCCACCTGATCGGGTTCTCCGACTACGCCCGGCGGATGCAGCCCGCCGACCTCGCTGCGGCCGGGTTCGAACGCGTCTACGGCACGAACATGCACCACGCGTTCCTGCTCGCGCGTCGTGTCCTCGCCGACGACCCGCGTCCGGTCAAGCGGGTCGTGATGGTCACCGACGGCGAACCCACCGCCCACCTCGTCGACGGCCGCTCGGTGTTCAACTGGCCGCCGGTCGCCGAGACCCTGGAGGCGACCCTCCGCGAGGCGATGCGGCTCGCGCGTGCCGGGATCGAGCTCGACGTGTTCCTGCTCGAGGATGCGCCGGGGCTGCTGGCCTTCGCCGAACGTCTCGCCAGCCTCACCGGTGGCGAGGTGTTCCGCATGACCGCGGACGAGGTCGGACGCACCGTGGTCGCCGGCTACGCCTCCGGGGTGCGGCGCGTCCGGTGAGGTGTCCCGCCCGGGGTGTCACCCGGCCTCCGGTTCGAGGTGCAACGCCACGAGCTCGGCCAACCCACGCGGGCTGAACGGCTTCGACAGGTAGGCCGTGGCGCCGGCGGCCAACCCCGCTTGGACGTCGCGCTCCTGGGCGCGGGCGGTGAGCAGGATGATCGGCATCAGCGACGCGTCGTCCTCGCGCAGCACCTGGCAGACCTCGATACCGGTCATGCCCGGCATCATCAGGTCCAACAGCAACAGGTCGGGGCGGTCGGCGCGGGCGGCGGCGAGGGCCGACGGACCGTCGCCGACCTCGGTGGTGCGGTGTCCGGCGGCGCGCAGCTTCATCACCACCAGCTGGCGGATGTCGGGGTCGTCGTCGGCGACGAGGATGTGCGCCACGTCAGCTCCGCTCCGCCACGTGGTCGTCCAGCAGGACGCGGACGGCGTCCTCGAACGCGCGGGCCGAGAAGGGTTTGGCCACGAAGGCGCCCGGGTGCAGATCGGCCGGCCGCGTGGGTTGTTCGATCGACAGCACGAGGACCGGCAGCTGCGCGGTCGCCTCGCTGCGCCGCAGGCGGCGGAGCACCTCCCAGCCGTCGATGCCGGGCAGCAGGACGTCGAGGATGAGCAGGTCCGGGACCTGTTCGAGCTCACGCATCCCGGCCTCGCCGGTGGCGGCCTGGCGGACCGTGCAGCCGAGCCGTTCGAGGCGCGTGGCCACCAGCGTGCGGATGTCGGTGTCGTCCTCGATGATGAGCACGTCGGTCACGCGAAGGCCTCCTCGGAGTTGGCGGGCAGTCGGACGGTGAAGGTGGTGCCGGCCCCCGCCCGGGACGCCACCTCGATGCGGCCGCCGTGCTGCTCGACGAGCAGCCCCGTGATGGCGAGCCCGAGCCCGGTGCCGGGGATCGCCCGCGACGTGGCCGTCGACGCGCGGTAGAAGCGATCGAAGAGGTGATCGATCTCGTCCTCGGGGATCCCGATGCCGGTGTCGCCCACCGCGACGACGACCTCGTCACCGTGAAGGTGCGCGGACACGGTGACCTCGCCGCCGTCCGGGGTGAACTTCAGCGCGTTGCCGACGAGGTTGAACAGGACCCTTTCGAGGTGATCGCGGTCGCCGAGGACGGGCGCGGCGGGGTCGGTGGTCACCGTCAGGTCGAGGTCACGGCCGGCGAGGCGGGGACGCAGCTCCGCGGTCACGTCCGCCACGACCCCGGCGAGGTCCACGGGGACCTCCTCGCGACGCAGCTTGCCCGACTCGATCCGTGACAGCGTCAGCAGGTCCTCGATGAGGGCGAGCAGGCGTCCGGCGTTGCGCTGCCCGACGGCGAGCAGGTCGATCTGCTCGGGCGACAGCGGCCCGGCGTCCCCGTCCTCGAGCATCTCGAGGTAGCCGATGATCGAGGTCAACGGTGTGCGCAGCTCGTGCGAGACCACGGACACGAAGTCGGACTTCTGGCGGTCGAGGTCCTCGAGCCGGGCGACCACCTGGGCGCGCTCGTCGGCGAAGCGCTGGTTCTCCTCGGCGAGCCGGTTGATGGCGGTGGCCACGGCTCGGACCTCCACCGGCCCCTCCACCTGCGCGCGTTCCCCCCGGTCGGTCCGCAGCCGGTCGAGGGTGTCGGTCAGGCGTGCCAGCGGGCCGACGGTGGCACGGGTGGTCCGGCGCGCGACGGCGGCGACCGCACCGGCGCCGATCACCAGCAGCGCGATCAGGAGGATCCGTGACGTGCGCGAGGTGCTGGCGGCGAGCCGTTCGGCACGTGCCCCCCGGTCGGCGAGCGCAGCACGGGTCGCCTCGTGCCGCTCGGCGTACGCGGCGAACAGCTCGCGGCCCTCACCCGTCCGCGCCCAGGTCAGCGCACCCTCGGGGTCGGTCGCGTAGCGCTCGACGACCGGGACGGCGAACGTGTCCATCCAGTCCTCGGCCGCCGCCACCTCGGCGATGAGCAGGGCGTGCACCGGTTCGCTCTCGGTCGCCCGCGCGGCACCTTCGGCGGCCACCTGGAACGCGGCGACGGCGTCCTCGAACCGCGCTCGCGAGACCGGCTGCCCTCCGATGAGGTAGCCGCGCTGCCCCGCCTCGGCGTCGGTCAGGGCCTGCAGCATCGCGTCGTGCTGCTCGCGCAGGGGCCCCTCCTGGTTGACCAGGGTGCCCACCTGTCGGGTGACGAGGCTGAGGGCACCGAGGCCGGCCGCACCGACGACCAACGCCACCGCGAGGCCCACGGCGAAGCCGAGCCGCAAGCGTTCGGCGATGGTCACGTCGGGTCCCCGTGGGCTCGGTCGGTGTGGCTCGGGCGTGTGCGTCGGCCGCCCGCGGTCGGCCGGCTGCCGCCGACGGTGCCGGGCGGGAACGTAGAGCGTGCGCGGCTACGGTGACGCGGCCAGGTGGTCCGACCGTCCCCAAGGTCCGGCCCCGCCGTCCGGCGCCGTTCCGGCGCCCCTGCAGCCGAGGATGACCGTACGTGAGCGTCGACAAGCTCCCCATCGATGTCGAGTGGATGAAGGAGGTGCTGCTCGAACTGCTGCGCGTCCCGAGCCCGTCGGGCCGTACCGACGTCATCATGCAGCACGTCGGCGAGCGACTCGAGGAGATCGGGTTGCCGTTCGAGGTCACCCGCCGCGGGGTGATGGTGGGCTCGTGCGAGGGTTCGGTCGACAGCCTCGACCGCGCCATCGTGGTGCACACCGACACGATCGGGTGCATGGTCCAGTCGCTCAAGCCGAACGGGCGGCTGGCCATCGTCCCGGTCGGGACCCACAGCGCCCGGTTCTCCGAGGGCACCCGCGTCACGATCCTGACCGACCAGCCCGACCAGACCTACAGCGGCACCATCCTGCCGAACAAGGCGTCCGGCCACGCGTTCGGTGACGACATCGACACCGCCCCCATCGGTTGGGAGCACGTCGAGGTCCGGGTCGACGAGCGCGTGGCATCGGCGCAGGACCTCGCCGATCTCGGCATCCAGGTCGGCGACTTCGTGGCCCAGATCGCCGTGCCGGTCATCACCCGCTCGGGTTTCGTGACCTCCCGCCACCTCGACGACAAGGCGGGTGTCGCCGCGGCGCTCGCGGCCTTCAAGGCGATCATCGACCACGGTCGGCCGCTGACGGTCGGCGCGCACCTGCTCGTCACCGTCGCCGAGGAGGTCGGCCACGGGGCCTCCTCGGGCCTCTACAGCGACGTCGCCGAGATGGTGTCGGTCGACTCGGCGGTGGTGGCGCCCGGGCAGCACTCGACCGAGACGGGCGTCACCCTCGCCATGCAGGACCTCCACGGCCCGTTCGACTACCACCTCACCCGTCGGCTCGAGGCGCTCGCGAAGCGCCACGACATCGAGGTCAACCGGGACGTGTTCCGCTTCTACCGCTCGGACGTCGCCTCGGCGCTCGAAGCGGGGGCGGAGACCCGCGCCGCCCTCGTCGGGTTCGGTGTCGACGCGACCCACGGGCACGAGCGCACCCACCTCGATGCCGTCGTCGGGACCGCCGAGCTGCTCGCCCTGTACCTGCAGACCGAGCTCACCTTCGCCCGGTGGGACGCCGAGCCGTCCGG
>CAYSTY010000038.1:0-12739 GCA_964433685.1 uncultured Actinomycetota bacterium
GGTCAAGGGCGGCACCTACTACCCGATCACCGTCAAGAAGCACCTGCGCGCCCAGGAGGTGGCGCGCGACAACCGCCTGCCGTGCATCTACCTCGTGGACTCCGGTGGCGCGTTCCTGCCCAAGCAGGACGAGGTCTTCCCCGACCGGGACCACTTCGGCCGCATCTTCTACAACCAGGCGACGCTGTCGGGCATGGGCCTGCCCCAGATCGCGGTGGTCATGGGCAGCTGCACCGCCGGTGGCGCGTACGTGCCGGCGATGAGCGACGAGACCATCATCGTGCGCGAGCAGGGCACGATCTTCCTCGGTGGGCCGCCGCTGGTGAAGGCCGCGACCGGCGAGGTGGTGTCGGCCGAGGACCTCGGCGGTGGCGACCTGCACGCACGCACCTCGGGGGTGGTCGACCACCTCGCCGCCGACGACCGCCACGCCCTCCAGTTGGCCCGCGACGCGGTGGCCACCTGCCCCGCGCCGACCTTGCCCACCCCCGCCGGCGAGGTGGAGCCGCCCGCCTACGACCCCGCCGAGCTGTACGGCCTGCTGCCCACCGACCTGCGCCAGCCCGTCCCCGCCCGCGAGATCATCGCGCGCATCGTGGACGGGTCGCGCCTGCACGAGTTCAAGCCGCTGTACGGCGAGACCCTCGTGACCGGCTTCGCCCGTATCCACGGCCACGACGTCGGCATCGTCGCCAACGACGGGATCCTGTTCTCCGAGTCCGCGCTCAAGGGCGCCCACTTCATCGAGCTGTGCAACCAGCGCGGCGTCCCCCTGGTGTTCCTGCAGAACATCACCGGGTTCATGGTCGGGCGCGAGTACGAGGCCGGCGGCATCGCCAAGGACGGCGCGAAGATGGTCACGGCCGTCGCGTGCTCGACGGTCCCCAAGTTCACGGTGGTCACCGGTGGCTCGTTCGGCGCCGGCAACTACGCGATGTGCGGCCGCGCGTACTCGCCCCGGTTCCTGTGGACCTGGCCCAACGCCCGCATCAGCGTGATGGGCGGCGAGCAGGCCGCCAACGTCCTGGCGACGGTGCGGCGTGACGGCCTCGAGGCCCGTGGCGAGGACTGGTCGACCGAGGACGAGGAGGCGTTCAAGGCGCCGATCCGCGACCAGTACGAGCACCAGGGCCACCCCTACTACGCCACCGCGCGGCTGTGGGACGACGGGGTCATCGACCCGATCGAGACCCGGGACGTGCTGGCGATGGGCCTGGCGGCCGCTCGTCACGCCCCGGTGGAGCCACCGCGCTACGGCGTCTTCCGCATGTGAGCGGGCTGCCTCGCGGTCCGGTCAAGCGCCGTCGACGACCTCGAAGGCCCTCTGCACGGTGACGGCGCCGGTCGGCGCTCAGACGAGACGGGCAGCCCCGAAGGCGAGCGCCGCGACCGTGGCGATCAGACCGGTGTTGGCCACGAGGTAGGTCCGCGTCTGGGCCCGGATCTCCACGTACAACCCGTCCATCCTCGTCTCGAGGCGATCCATCCGGGTTTCGACGCCGTGGACGGCTTCCCAGAGCCGTTCCACGTCGCGTCCGGTCGCGACGCGGTCGTCGGCCGGGGGCAGGCTGGCGACCAGGTGCACGGCGTGCTCCGTCCCGAGGACCTCCTCGAGCCGCCGGTGCAGCGCGAGCCGGTCCCGTTCCTCGGTCGTCATCGTGGCGCTCCGGTCGTCGGAGCGCAAGGGTGACGCAGGACCGCCCATCCGCGTCGACGAGGTGGCGATCGGCTGTGGAGGGCGCGGCCCGGTTAGCGTGCTCGCCCCACCGACCGCACCCCGAGACCAGGAGTCCAGCCGTGCCCGACGTGCTGCGCAGCGACCTCGACGAGCGTGGCGTGCTGACGCTCACCATCGACCGGCCCGAGGTCAAGAACGCCTTCGACGGCGCGGTCCAGGAGGCGCTCACCACCGCGTTCACCGAGGTGGACGACGACGTACGGGTCGTGGTCGTCACCGGTGCCGGCGACGTCTTCTCCGCCGGCGCCGACCTGACCTGGATGCGGTCGGCGGTCGACGCCTCCTTCGAGGACAACGTCGCGGGCTCGCACCGGTTCGAGTCGATGCTCGCAGCCGTCGACACCTGCCCCGCGCCGGTCGTCGCCCGGGTCAACGGCCACTGCCTCGCCGGGGCCCTGGGTCTGGTGACGTGTGCCGACGTGGCGGTCGCCGTGCGCGGGTCGCTGTTCGGGTTCAGCGAGACCCGCCTGGGCTTGGCTCCGGCGATGATCTCGCACTACGCGGTGCGCCGGACCGGGATCGGTGCCGCCCGGCGCTACCTGCTGACCGGGGAACGGTTCGACGCCGACCGGGCGCTCGACCTGGGTCTGGTCACCGAGGTGGTGGACGACCGGGACGCCCTCGACACGTCCGTCGGCGGGCTGGTGGACGCGCTGCTCGCGGCGGCGCCGGGCGCGGTCCGCGACACCAAGCGGTTGCTGGCGACCATCGCGGCGACCCCCGATCCCGCCGACACCGTCGACGCGCGGGTCGAGCTCATCGCCCGCCGACGGGTGAGCGAGGAAGGCCAGGCCGGCATGGCGGCCTTCTTCGACCGTCAGCCCCCACCGTGGGTGCCGTGACCGCTGTGACCCCACGTCGCGGTCACTCGAGGACGAGCGGGATCTCGCTCAGGTACAGACGCCCCTGCTCACCGGACATGTCCTCGGCGTAGACGTGCAGCTCGGCGAAGGGCTCGCCCGCCGCGGCCTCGAGGCTGATCTGGTCGCTGAACGCACCGACGCACCCGGTCCCGCACTCGGCGGTCGTGAAACCGCTGTCGAGCTCACGACCGTCCCCGTCGTACAGCGACCACTGGACGTTGGCCTCGAAGACGTTGGAGCAGCCGACGAGGTCGACGCTGCCCGCGGTGACCCGCTGATCGTGCACCGGCGAGACCACCGTGATGAAGGCGTCGTCCTCGCGGCCCTGCTCGGGGGCGCACGGGTCGGCCACGAGGGCCGGGTCCGGGCTGGCGTCGCCGGCGGCGAGACCGTCGTCGGCCGGGGCCAGGCCGTCGTCGGTCGCCGCGTCGGCGTCGCTGTCCTCGGTGGCGTCCTCGTCGGGGCCGTCCACCACCTCCCCGTCGTCGTCGGCTTCCGGCTCCTCGGTGGGCTCCGGCTCCTCGACCTCGGTGACGTCCTCGACCGGCTCCTGGCCGACCGTGGGGTCCCCGTCGCCACAGGCGGACAGCACGAGGGCCGCGACGCCGAGCACGGCGGCGACGCTGCGGACGGGACGACGGGTGCGGCTCACGGGCGGGCTCCGTTCGAGCGAGGGCAGGTCGCATGCGGCGCGACCCGACGGGCGGCCGGACGGCCTCATGGTGACACGTCGGCCGCCGCGGGGGCCAGCCACAGCGGGAAGCGGTCGTGCGCGGTGCGGCCGCACGGGCGGGAACCGGGCGGGCCGCCCGGACGTCCGGCCCCCGCTGGTAGCGTCCCGCCGGCCGACGTGGCACCGGGTGCGCCGCCGTTCCCGCCACGGTTCGACGAGCGGACGGGAGCCGACGTGGTCGCAGTTCCGGCGGGGAGCGCCGCACGCCCGATCCGGCGCGTCCTGATCGCCAACCGGGGCGAGATCGCCCGCCGTATCGTGCGTACCTGCCGGGCGCTCGGCATCGCCACCGTGGCGGTGTACAGCGACGCCGACGCGGACGCCCCGCACGTGCGTGAGGCCGACGCCGCGGTCCGGATCGGTCCCCCGCCGGCGACCGACAGCTACCTCGACGTCGACCGCGTGGTGGCGGCCGCCGTCGACGCCGGCGCGGACGCGGTCCACCCCGGCTACGGCTTCCTGTCCGAGCACGCCGGGTTCGCCGAGGCCGTCCGCGCCGCGGGCCTGACGTTCGTCGGGCCCGCTCCCGAGACCATCCGCCTGATGGGCGACAAGGCGGCCGCCAAACGACACCTCGCCGCGGCCGGTGTCCCCGTCGTCCCCGGGGCCGACACGACCGAGCTCGACGACGACGGTGTGGTCGCTGCGGCGGCGGACGTCGGCTTCCCCCTGCTGGTCAAGGCGGTCGCCGGCGGCGGCGGCAAGGGCATGCGTGCCGTCGCCGCCGAACCCGAGCTGCGCGAGGCCATCGCGGCGGCACGCCGGGAGGCCCGGGCCGCCTTCGGGGACGACCGCGTCCTGCTCGAGCGGCTCGTGCGGGCACCACGGCACGTCGAGGTGCAGGTGTTCGGCGACGCGCACGGCAACGTCGTCCACGTTCTCGAGCGCGAGTGCTCGGTCCAGCGCCGGCACCAGAAGGTCGTCGAGGAGGCGCCCTCCCCGGCGGTCGACGAGGCGCTGCGTGCCCGGCTCGGGGAGGCGGCCGTCGCCGCGGCCCGCTCGGTCGACTACCTCGGGGCCGGCACGGTCGAGTTCCTGCTCGACGGCACCACGCTCGACCAGCCGGAGCCGACCTTCTTCTTCCTGGAGATGAACACCCGGCTGCAGGTCGAACACCCCGTCACCGAGCTCGTCACCGGCCTCGACCTCGTCGAGCTGCAGCTGCGCGTCGCGGCCGGCGAACCCCTCGGCGTCGACCAGGACGCGATCCGCGCCGACGGTCACGCCATCGAGGTGCGCTGGTACGCCGAGGACCCGGTCAGCCAGCTGCCGCAGACCGGCACGCTCACCACCGTCCGCCTGCCCACCGGGCCGGGACTGCGCACCGACGTCGGCGTGGAGCCCGGCAGCGAGGTCAGCCGCTTCTACGACCCGATGCTGGGCAAGCTCATCGCCCACGGCCGCGACCGCCGGGACGCCATCGACCGGCTCGTCGGCCTCGTCCGCGGGACCGTCGCCCACGGGGTGGTCACCAACCTCGACCTGCTCGACGCCATCATCGACCACCCGGTCCACCGGGCGGGCGAGCTGACCACCGGCTTCCTCGACGACCACCTGCACGGGTGGGCTCCCGCCCCGGCGCCGCCAGCGGCGGTCGCCACCGCGGCGGTCGCGGTCCTGCGGGCGGAGGCCGGGCCCGAGGACGCGAGCTGGCCGACCACGCTCGGTCCCCTCCGGCTCGGCGGGCACGGCGGACCGACCGTGCTGCTCCACGAGGGCGACCGGCTGCACCGCGTCCAGGTCCGGGCCGCGGCCGACGGCAGCTCGACGCCCGCGGTGACGGTCGCCACCGAGGACGCGGACGTCACCCGCGTCGAGGTCACCGAGGTCGCCGCGGACGGTCGCTGGCACCTGCGCCTCGACGACGCACCGCTGTCCGCCACCGTGACCGTGACCACCGGTGGCGCCGACGAGCACCGGATGGTCTGGGTCCACCTCGCCGGTCGCACGGTCGCGTTCCGGCACGAGCCGACGACCCGCCACCTCGCCGAGCGGGCGCTCGCGGACGCGTCCGCGTTCACCTCGCCGATGCCGGGGTCGCTCATCGCGGCGCCCGTCGAGGTCGGCGCGCACGTGGCCGCCGGGACGACCCTGCTGGTCGTCGAGGCCATGAAGATGGAGCACCCGATCACCGCACCGGTGGACGGCACGCTCGCCGAGCTGCACGTCGCCGTCGGCGATGCGGTGGACACGGGGACCCCGCTGCTGCGGTTCGAACCGGACGAGGAGGCCTAGGTGGAGCCGGGCAGGGACGTCACCATCGTGGAGGTCGGCCCGCGCGACGGCCTCCAGAACGAAGCCGGGACCGTCGCTACCGCCGTGAAGGTCGGGTTCATCGAACGGCTCGCCGCGGTCGGGCTGCCGGTCGTCGAGGCGACCAGCTTCGTCTCACCGCGGTGGGTCCCCCAGCTCGCCGACGCCGCCGAGGTGCTCGCAGCGCTCGAGCGCCGGCCGGAGGTGCGCTACCCCGTGCTGGTGCCGAACGAACGCGGGCTCGACCGTGCCCTGGACGCCGGGGTGGACGACGTGGCGGTCTTCGGGGCCGCCTCGGAAGGTTTCAGCCGCGCCAACCTCGGCCGCAGCATCGACGAGTCGCTGGCGATGTTCGCGCCGGTCGTCCGCCGCGCGACCGACGCCGGCCTCCGGGTCCGCGGGTACGTCTCCACCGTGTGCGGGTGCCCGTTCCAGGGCGAGGTCCCGGTCGACGACGTGCGCCGGATGACGACCGCGCTGGTCGAGCTCGGGTGCGCCGAGATCTCCCTCGGGGACACCATCGGCGTCGGTACGCCGACCCAGGTCGAGGCGCTGGTGACCACGCTCGCCGAGGACGTCCCGATCGACCGGCTCGCGGTCCACTGCCACGACACCTACGGGCAGGGGCTGGCCAACACGCTGGCCGCCATCGACGCGGGCGTCCGGGTGGTGGACACCTCCGCCGGCGGGCTCGGCGGCTGCCCGTACGCGCCCGGCGCGACCGGGAACCTCGCCACCGAGGACCTCGTCTACGCGCTCGACGGCGCCGGGCTGCGCACCGGGGTCGACCTCGACGCGCTGATCGACGTCAGCGCCTGGATGGCCGAGCAGCTCGGCCGGCCGTCACCCTCGCGGGTGGTCCGGGCCACGCTCGCCAAGCGGACGCTCGCCGAGGACGCCGCGCGCGGTTGACACGGCCGCCGGCGGCGTGCTCCCCTCACCGGGCAACAACCACACGCACCTGGTGGGGGAAGTCCGGTCGGAACCCGGCGCTGACCCGCAACCGTAGGTCGTCCCGCGTGCACGCACGTGGCCTGGCGACGAGTCGGAGCACCTGCCAGCTGCGCGCGGCTCCCACCACCCGTCGAGGCCTACGGGGCGGAGTCCGGGACACGTGTCGTCCCCGGTCGCACCGCCTCCCGCGTGCGAGCGCGGGAGCGACGGCGTCCGGTCGACCCGGCCGGCACCGCCCGAGGAAGACGCCACGTGTCCGACGCACCCGCTCCGTCCGCCACCGCCGTCCGTGCCGCCGTCCGTGCCGGCGTCCCCGGCCGGCTCCGCGTCGCTGGTGCGCTCCTCGCGGCGGTCGGTCTCGCCCTCGGGCTCGGCCTCACGCTCCCGGACGCCTCCCTCCCGACGGCCCACGCGGCCGCCTGCGACGGGGTCACCGTCCGGGTGGAGCGCGGCGGCAGCGTCACCGAACGGTGTGCCCGGGGAGCGCCGCGCAACGGCCTGTTCGCGTTGGAAGCGGCCGGCTTCGCCTACACCGAGGTGTCCGGCCAGCCTGGCATGGTGTGCAGCATCCAGGGTCACCCGCAGCGCTGCGAGGGCACGCCCCCGGTGGACGCGTACTGGTCCTACTGGCACGCCGACGCCGGCGCCACCTCGTGGACCTACGCGAGCCGCGGTGGCGCCAGTCGGACCCCGGAGCCCGGTAGCCACGACGCCTGGGTGTTCGGTGCGGGCGCGCCGCCGTCCGGTCCCCCGCCGGCGCCCGCACCGCCGCCGCCAGCCTCTGGCGGGTCCGGTGGCTCCGGTGGGGCGGGTGGCTCGGGCGGGTCGGGGAGCTCCGGTGGGGACGGCGGCGCGGGCGGCGACGCCGGCGCCGGGACGAAGGGCAGCACCGGGAAGGGATCGAACGGCGGCGCGACGGGTGGCGCGTCCGGGTCCTCGAACGGCGGATCCGCCGCCGGCACGTCCGCCGGCGGCGCCGGGGAGCGCGACGGCGGCTCGACGTCTCGTGCGCAGCCCCCCGCGAGCGGCGACCGATCGGGGAACGCGGCGACGACCGAGGCTGGCGGTAGCGGCTCCGCTGGCGACGACGGCGGGGAAGCGGAGCCGGTCCAGGACACCGACGGGGACGCCGCTGAGGGCGAGGACCGCGACGCGGCCGCCACCGGTGACGGGCGCGGAGCGACGGGGGACACCGACCGTGCCACCGAGGGCCGGGACCTGCCGACCCCACGCGACGAGGCCACGCCGCGACCGCTCGCGGGCGAGGTGACCGTCAGCGCCCCGGGTGACGGCGGTCGCGGCGCCGCCGGCCTGATCACGGCCGGCGGTCTCGTGGCCGGACTCGGTGCAGCGGCGGTGCTGCGCACCCGGTCCCGGCGCGGTGAGCTGGAGACGTGACCGGTCCGGCGACCGCGCGGCGGGGCCTCCTGCGTCGGCGCGGCGACGCCCTCGGTGCCATCCCGCGACAGGTCCACCCCGGGGCGTGGTGGACGTGGGCCATCGGCTGCGCCGCAGCCGCCTCGCGCACGACCAACCCGCTGCTGCTGCTCCTGCTGGGGGTCGTGCTCGGGTACGTGGTCGCCGCCCGGCGCACGGCCGCACCGTGGGCCCGCGCGTTCGGGGTGTTCCTGCGCATCGCGGTCGTCGTGCTCGCGTTCCGGACCGTCTTCCAGGTGCTGCTCGCCCCGGCCCGGCCCGGCCTCGAGCTGTTCACCCTCCCCGAGGTGCCGCTGCCGGCGTGGACGGCGGGGGTCACGCTCGGCGGTCCGGTCACCGTCGAAGCCATCCTCGCGGCCGCCACCGACGGTCTGCGGCTGGCGACGATCCTGCTGTGCGTCGGCGCCGCCAACGCGCTGGCCAACCCCAAACGGCTGCTGGCGATCGTGCCCCCGGCCCTCTACGAGGTAGGTGTCACCGTCGTGGTGGCGATCACCTTCACGCCGCAGCTGGTCGAGTCCGTCGGGCGCATCCGTGCCGCCCGGCGGCTGCGCGGGCGGCCCCACCGTGGCCTGCGGTCGCTCGTCCAGGTCGCGATGCCGGTGCTCGAGGACGCCCTGGAGCGCTCCCTGGCGCTGGCCGCCGCGATGGACAGCCGCGGGTACGGCCGCCGTGCCGCGGTGAGCGTCGGCACGCGCCGGGCGACCGGCGCGTTGCTGCTGGCGGGGCTGCTCGGGGCCTGCCTCGGGGTCTACGGGCTGCTCGACGGCACCGCGCCGCCGGCGGCCGGCTTCCCCCTGCTGCTCGGTGGGCTCGCGTCCGCGGTCCTCGGCCTCCGGCTGGCGGGACGCCGGACCGTGCGCAGCCGCTACCGCCCCGACCCCTGGGAGCTGCCCGAGTGGGTCACGGCCGGCGCCGGCGTGACGGTGGCGCTCGGGGTCATCGCCGCGGGCATCCTCGACCCGGCCGGCGTGAGCCCCGGCACCTCGCCGCTCGCGGTCCCGCCCCTGCCACCGCTCGCGACGTTCGCGGTGCTCGTCGGCCTGCTGCCGGCGGTGGCGACGCCGCAGCCGCCGGTCTCCGGGACCGCGCCGACGCGCCGCGAACGCGACGCCGCGCTCGCGGAGGTGGCGTCGTGATCGACCTCGACCGCGTCACGGTCACCTACGCCGGTGCCGAACGTCCGTCCCTGAGCGAGGTGACCCTCCACGTGCCCGAGGGTGAGTTCTGCCTCGTGGTCGGCCCCACCGGCACCGGCAAGTCGACCCTGCTCAAGGCGGTCAACGGGCTGGTCCCCCACGCCACCGGCGGGACCCTCTCCGGTCGGGTGTCGGTGGCCGGCCGGGACACGCGGACCTCCCCGCCCCGTGAGCTCGCCGACGTGGTCGGTGTCGTCGGGCAGGACCCCCTCGCCGGGATGGTGACCGACGTGGTCGAGGAGGAGCTGGCCTACGGGATGGAGGCGCTCGCGTTCCCACCGGACGTCATGCGCCGCCGCGTCGAGGAGACCCTGGACCTGCTCGGCCTGGTGGACCTGCGCCACCGCGCCATCCGGACCCTGTCGGGCGGCGAGCGCCAGCGCGTCGCCATCGGTGCGGTGCTGACGGTCGGCCCTCGCGTCCTCGTCCTCGACGAGCCCACCTCGGCCCTGGACCCCCCGGCAGCCGAGGAGGTGCTGGCCGCGTTGCAGCGGCTGGTCCACGACCTCGGCTTGACGGTGCTGCTCGCCGAGCACCGGCTGGAACGGGTGGTGCAGTTCGCCGACCGGGTCGTCCTGCTACGCGGTGCGGACCGCCCGCCCGTCGTCGGGACGCCGGCGCAGGTCCTGGCGACCGCGCCGGTCGCACCACCGGTCGTCGAGCTCGGCCGGGTCGCGCGTTGGGATCCGCTGCCGCTCACCGTGCGCGATGCGCGTCGTCTGGCCGGTCCCCTGCGCGAGCGGCTGTCGCAGCTGCAGCCGCCCGGACCTCCGGTCACGCCCCCCACCACGGCGCCCCCGATCGCGACGACGCGCGACCTCGTCGTCCGGTACGGGTCGCAGGTGGCGCTGCGCCGTGTCGACCTGGCGTTCGCGCCCGGCGAGGTGGTGGCGCTGATGGGCCGCAACGGTGCGGGCAAGTCCACGCTGCTGGGCGCGCTCACGGGCATGATCGCGCCCACGGTCGGCGACGTCGTGGTCGACGGCCACGCGCCGCACGACCTGCCCGGGCGCGAGCTGATCCGCCACGTCGGCCTCGTCCCCCAGCAGCCGGCCGATCTGCTCTACGCCCCGACCGTCGCCGAGGAGTGCGCCGCCGCGGACGCGGACGCCGACGCCGAGCCCGGGACCTGCCAGCGCCTGCTCGCACGGCTGGTGCCGGGCCTCGATCCGGGACACCACCCGCGCGACCTGTCCGAGGGCCAACGGCTCGCGCTCGCGCTCGCCATCGTGCTCACCGCCGCGCCGCCGGTGCTCCTGCTGGACGAGCCGACGCGCGGGCTCGACCTCGGCGCGAAGGTCCGGCTCGTGGAGGTGCTGACGGAGCTGGCTGCCGCCGGTCACGCGGTCGTGCTGGCGACCCACGACGTGGAGCTCGCCGCGGAGGTCGCCACCCGGACCGTGGTGCTGGCCGACGGGGAGGTGGTCGCCGACGGGCCGACCGCCGAGGTCGTCATCGGCTCCCCCGCCTTCGCGCCGCAGGTCAGCAAGGTGCTGGCGCCGGAGCCGTGGTTGACCGTCGGACAGGTCGCCGAGGCGTTGGCGGTGCTGCCGTGACGACCCTCGTCGACCACGTGCGGCCGCTGGCGATCCGCCCCCGGGCCGCGGTCGCCCTCGCGATCGCGTCGGTCACCGGGCTGCTGGCCTTCACCTGGCCGCTCCTGGCCTCCGTCGACGCGCCGATCGCGCGGGGCGGGGACGCGACGCTGCTGTTCGCGGTGCTGCTGCCGCTCATCCTCGCCGTCGTCCTGGCCGAGCTGGCCGAGGGCGGGATGGACGCGCGGACCGTCGCGATGCTGGGCGTCCTGGCGGCGGCGGGGGCGGCCCTGCGACCGCTCGGCACCGGCACCGCCGGGTTCGAGCCGGTCTTCTTCCTGCTGGTCATCGCCGGTCGCGCCTACGGCCCGGGGTTCGGGTTCGCGCTCGGCGCCACCACGCTGTTCGCGTCGGCGCTGATCACCGCCGGCGTGGGCCCGTGGCTGCCGTTCCAGATGCTCGGCGCCGCCTGGGTGTCCGCCGGAGCGGGGCTGCTCCCCCGCCGCCTGCGCGGTCGGACGGAGCTGGTGGCCCTCGCCGTCTACGGCGCCGTGGCCGGCCTGCTCTACGGCCTGCTGCTGAACCTCACGGCGTGGCCGTTCGTGCTCCGGGGCGACACGGTCACCGCCATCTCCTTCGTCGCCGGTGACCCCCTCGCCGACAACCTGCGCCGCTTCCTCGCCTTCACGGTGGCGACGTCCCTGGGCTTCGACGTGCCACGCGCGGTCCTCACCGGGACCCTGGTGTTCCTCACCGGACGCCCGATCCTGCGGGCGCTGCGCCGGGCGGCACGGCGTGCGGCCTTCGACGCCCCGGTGGTCTTCACGGCGACCGACCGGGGCGACTGACCACGCCCCGGCCCCACGGGGCGGGACTCAGCCGCCAGTGGGTACGCAGCGTGGCGTCCGCGCCACCCTGCGCACCCGCTACCTCGGCCGAGTGGGCGGCGTCGGGCCAGTGGGTACCTGGCGTGGCGTCCGCGCCACCCCGCGCACCCGCTACCTCGGCCCGGCGAGCGCGGTCACCGCCGCGTCCCCCAGGCGGGTGAGCCCGTCGTCGAGGTCCTCGAGGTGCAGCGTCGTCAGCGTGCCGTTCGGCGCCGTGGCGGCGAGCTGCTCGGCCACCGCCAACGGGTGCCCGGGGTCGTCGGGCCAGGCCACGACGGCGACCGGGTCCTCGAGCCGTGCCACCTCGTCGTCGTCCGGCGCCTCGCCGCCGTCGAGGGCGAGCAGCGCGGCCGTCAGGCTCGCGCCGTCGTGGCGCGTGTAGTCGGTCACGAGCGTGTCCCGCAGCCAAGCGGGCATGGTTCGGTCCGCCCGGAGCCGGTCGACGACCGCGGTGATGCCGACGCGGCGGACCTCGGCGGCGACGTACGCGTGCGGCCCCTGCCCCACCGTCGCACGACCCACCCACGCGGGCAGGCACACGAGCCGTTGCGCCCGGCCGGACCACCGCAGCGCCGCGTGCCCGCCGAGCGAGACCCCGCCCACGACCGCGACCCGCTCGCTCGCGGCCACGACCGCGGCCAGGTCCGCGGTGTAGGCATCGAGGTGGTGGTCGGCCACCTCGGGGCAGGGGGTGGACGCGCCGTGCCCGCGCGCGTCGAACGTGACGAGCCGGAAGCCGGCGGCGACCAGCGGCGCGCCGAACGCCGCCACGACGAACCGTGCCGACGACCCGACCCCGTGGCCGAGCACGACCGCCGGCGCGTGCGCGGGCCCCACGTCGGCCACGGCGAGCTCGACCGGCGTCCCGCCGGTCCGTCCCGCGCCGGCGACGACCGACCGACGCACGTCCAGCTCGGACGGGAGGGCCGACGGCAGGGCCGGCGCGTCGCGACCGATCACCGTCTACCGGACCTCGTCGAGCAGCTGGCTGAGGTTGGTCTCGGTGAGCTCGCCGAACACCCGGCTGACCAGACGCCCCTCGACGTCGAACGCCACGGTGTGCGGCAACCCCCGGCCGCCGACGGCGAACACCACGTCGCCGGCCGGGTCGTGGAAGGTCGGGAAGACGATGTCGTACTC
>CAYSTY010000039.1:0-12732 GCA_964433685.1 uncultured Actinomycetota bacterium
GCGTACTTCACCGCCTGCCACGCGGTGGGCAGGATGTCCGACAGGTACAGGAACCGGTCGTCGACCGGGCCCTCGGGGACCTTGATCGGACCGAAGTCCGCGTGGGGGACGCGCAGGAACTCGGCCTGCCCGCCCGGGACCTGGCCGTAGAGCTCGGTGTAGCCGAGCAACGACGCGCCCGTCCCGGTGTCGGTGTTCTGGGTCGTCTCGCACTGCGAGTACAGCTCCCGGTCGCACATGTAGCAGTGCCCGCACGAGACGTTGAACGGGATGACCACCCGGTCGCCGGGGGCGATGGAGGTGACGGCGCTGCCGACCTCCTCGACGATGCCCATCGGCTCGTGGCCGAGGATGTCACCGGCCTGGAGGAAGGGGCTGAGCACCTGGTACAGGTGCAGGTCGGACCCGCAGATCGCCGTCGAGGTGATGCGCACGATGGCGTCGGTCGGTTCCTGGATGGTCGGGTCGGGCACCTCCTCGACGCGTACGTCCTGGGTGCCTTGCCACGTCAGCGCTCGCACGGGTGCTCCTCGTCGTACCGGTCGGTGGGCCACGGTGAGCCGCGGGTGACCCACCGTGACCGGGGACGGCTCGTCACGCCACCACGTCGACACCGCCCCGCGGGCGCCTGCGTCCAGGTCAGCTGGACGCCGTGCACGGCCCGGTGGCCGTGCGGCGACCTACCCTCACCGGCCGACCGAGGAGTCTGGCGTGGTGCTACGCATCGGGTCGTTCGACGGGTTCCCGCCCGAGGCGTTCAGCTTCTACGCCGAGCTCGAGCGCGAGGGCAACAACACCCGCGCCTGGTTCGACGCGAACCGGGACACCTACGAACGCTGCGTACGGCTGCCGATGGAGGAGCTGCTCGAGCGGGCGGCGGACGACGGGTTCGGTGACGACGGCAAGGTGTTCCGGCCCAACCGCGACGTGCGGTTCTCCAAGGACAAACGACCGTACAAGGAGCACTGCGGGGCCATCATCGGCTTCGACAGTGGGACCGCACGGGCGGGTCGGTACGTGCAGGTCAGCGCCGAGGGGCTGCACGCGTCCACCGGATACTGGCAGTTCTCGCGCGACCAGCTCGACCGGTTCCGTCGCGCGGTCGCCGACGGCCGCAACGGCGGCACCCTGACGCGGTTGCTCGCCGCGGTCCGGGAGGAGGGCTACACCGTCGGCGGGAGCGAGCTCAAGCGCGCACCGCAGGGCTACGACCCCGCCCACCCCCGGATCGAGCTCCTGCGCCACAAGCGTCTGACGGTGTCCCGGGCGTGGCCCATCGAGCCGTGGGTGCACACCGTCGACGCCTACGAGCGTGTGGCCGCCACCTGGCGTGCCGGCGAGGCGGTCAACCGCTGGCTCGAGAAGCACGTCGGTGCCGCGGTCGAGCCACCCCGACCCAAGGGAGGCTGAGTCGCGGTCGGTGACCGCTACGGTCCGGGGTCGCAGCGGCGACCCGCCGGTCGCCGCTCCACCGTCCCGAGGTGATCCGTGGCCACCATCGTGCTCCTGCGACACGCGACGACGGCCGCCACGGGTGCGCGTCTCGGCGGCTGGACCCCGGGCGTCCACCTCGACGAGGCCGGTGTCGCGCAGGCGGAGGCCGCCGCGGAACGGCTCGCCGTCCTGCCCGTCGCCGCCGTCTACGCCTCGCCGCTCGAACGCACCCAGGAGACCGCCAAGCACGTCGCCAAGCGGCACGGTCTGCGGGTCCGGACCCGCCGGGACATCGGCGAGGTCGACTACGGCGACTGGACCGATCAGCCGCTCGGTCAGCTCCGACGCCGGAAGCTGTGGACGGTGATCCAGACCGCACCGTCCCGGGTGACCTTCCCCGCGGGCGAGTCCATCCGTGGAGCCCAGTCCCGCGCCGTCGAAGCGGTCGAGACGCTCGCCGACGAGCACGGGGACGACACCATCGTGCTGGTCAGTCACGCGGACGTCATCAAGGCCGTCCTCGCCCACTTCCTCGGCATGCCGCTCGACACCTTCCAACGGCTGCACGTCGCGCCGGCCAGCATCAGCGTGCTGCACCTGACCGCCGGTGCACCGCCCGTGGTCAGCCGCATCAACGACGACGGACCCCTGACCGCCCCACCCGCACGCCGCCCGACCAGGAAGCGCACCACGTGATCGATCTCGAGTTCACCGATCCCCACCACGTCACCGCCGGGTACACCGGCGTCCCCGGTGACCGCACCTTCTTCGTCCAGGCCGAGGACGAGCAGCAGCTGGTCAGCCTCCTGGTCGAGAAGACCCAGGTGATCGGCCTCGGGGAGCTGATCGGTCAGCTGCTCGCCCGGGTGGACGACGCCCCCGCGACCGATTGGGACCGGGTGGCCATGGAGCTGCGCAGCCCGATCGAGCCGCGGTGGCGCGTGGGTGCCATCCAGGTCGGGCTCGACCCCGAACGCGGTCGGTTCGTGCTGGAGTTCGCCGAGCTGGTCCTCGACGACGACGTCGACGAGGACGACGCGGACCTCGACGACGAGGTGCGGGAGGTCCGCATCTGGGCCGACCAGGACCAGGCCCGTCGGCTGGCCGCGCACTGCGCCGAGGTGGTGGGCGAGGGACGGCCGCGCTGCCAGCTGTGCGCCCGTCCGATGGCGCCCGACGGGTCGCACACCTGCCCGGCCACCAACGGGCACGGCGAGCTGACGCGCTGAGGTGCCCGCCTCGTCGCCGCCCACCGACGCCGAGGTCGCGACGCGTCTGCGGACGGCGGCGTTCGAACCCATCGGACGGTTCGCCGACGCGTCCAACGCCACGCTGCTGGTCCGCCTGACCGACCGGGACGGCCGCTCGCTCGACGACCTCGCCGCCGCGCTCGGTCGCGAGCCCACCATCGACGACCTCGATGCGCGCGACCTCGCCGTCCACAAGCCACGCCGCGGCGAGTCGCCGCTGTGGGACTTCCCGGACGGGACCCTGCACCTGCGCGAGGTCGCCGCCTACGAGGTGTCCGCCGCGCTCGGTTGGGACCTCGTCCCGGTCACGGTGCTGCGCGAGGACGGCCCGTTCGGGCCGGGCAGCCTGCAACGGTTCGTCCCGCACGACCCGGCCCACCACTTCTTCCACCTCGCCGAGCACGGCACCGCGCGGGTCCACGACCAGCTCCGGGCGATGGTCGTCCTCGACCTGGTCATCGACAACGCCGACCGCAAGGGTGGCCACGTCCTGCTCGAGGACCCGGCCGGCGACGGTGTGGACGGTCGGGTGTGGCTGGTCGACCACGGCGTCAGCTTCAACGTCGACCGCAAGCTCCGCACCGTCGGCTGGCACCTCGCCGGGGAGCCGGTGCCGTCCGCGCTCCGCGAGGACGTGGCGCGGGTGGCCGACGAGGTCGCCGCCGGCGGGCCGTTGGCCGATCGGCTGGCCGCGCTGCTCGCCGCGGACGAGGTCGCCGTCCTCCTCGACCGGTGCCACCGGGTGGCCGCCCTGGAACGCTTCCCGGAGCCCGTCGGCCGCAACCCCTTCCCCTGGCCCCTGCTGTGACCGGGTACAACGTGCGGCTATGGCCAGCTACCGCGAGCAGGGCATCGTCCTGCGCACCTACAAGCTCGGCGAGACCGACCGCATCCTGCACCTGCTGACGCAGGGGCGCGGCAAGGTCCGCGCCGTGGCCAAGGGCGTGCGCCGACCCGGCAGCCGGTTCGGTGGCCGGCTCGAGCCCTACAGCCACGTCGACCTGCAGCTGTACGAGGGCCGCAACCTCGACACCGTCAACCAGGCCGAGCTGATCGCGCCGCACGCCGGGGTCCGGGCCGACCACCGGTTGTCGGCCGCCGCAGCCGCGATGTGTGAGCTGACCGACCAGATCGCGCAGGAGGGGGAGCGCGACAACGCGCTGTTCCTGCTCCTGCGCGCGGCGCTGCAGACGCTGGAGGCCGACCCGCCCGAGCCGGCGGTGTTCCTCGACGCCTTCCTGCTGCGCGCGGCATCGATCGCCGGGTTCCACTGCTTCGCGGGTGCCTGCGCCATCTGCCGTGCGCCGGGTCCCCACGCGTTCCTGTCGGTCAAGGTCGGCGGGACGCTGTGCCCCGACCACGCGCCGACCGGCACGCGGGCCGTCTCGACCGACGTCATCGAGCTGCTGCAGCTCCTGGTCGCACCGGGGCAGTGGGCGGCGCTGCCGTCCGCCGCGGCGCACGACGCCGCGGCCTTCCGGACCGCGGGGTCCTACGTCCGGGCGTTCACCGAGCACCACCTCGGCCGGCAGCTGCGCAGCTACGACCTGGTCCCGCGGTGAACGCGGTGGCAGGTGGTGGGGGCGCGCTCCGGCGCGCGCTCGACCGGGCCCGCGCCGAGGTGGCGGCCGCCCTCACCGCGACGGGGGAGGCCGACGGGGGCGACCTGGTCCTCGCGGTCGCCGAGGTGGTGGCCAACGCCCACCGCCACGGCCGCCCTCCCGTCGGCGTCGAGGTGGCGGTCGTGACCGGCCGGGTGCGGGTCCGCGTCGACGACGCGGGGGACGGCCCCGCGCACCCGGTCACCCCGCCATCCCCGGGAGCCGAGACGGGGCGAGGCCGGTGGCTCGCGGCGCAGCTCGCCGACGTGACCGAACGACGCACCCCCGACGGGTTCCACGTGGACCTCGGCGTCCGCCGACCCGGGGCCGGGGAGCCGGACGGTGCTGGCTAGGCTCGAGCGACCCCCTCGTCAGGCCCCCCGCGTGCAGCTCGTCGACGTCGATCTCGACCGCGTCCCCGGCCACGTCGCCATCATCATGGACGGCAACGGCCGGTGGGCGAACCAACGTGGCCTGCCCCGCAACGCCGGGCACGAGGCCGGTGAGACCGCGCTGTTCGACACCGTCGAGGGTGCGCTCGAGCTCGGGGTCTCGGACCTGACCGTCTACGCGTTCTCGACCGAGAACTGGAAGCGGCCGCCGTCCGAGGTCAAGTTCCTGCTCAACTTCAACGAGTCCCTGCTGACCCGACGCGCCGACGAGCTGCACGACCGCGGCGTGCGGGTGCGGTTCATCGGTCGGCGCGGACGACCGGTGCCCAAGCGCCTCGTGAACCTGATCGAGTCGACCGAGGCGCTCACCGCCGACGACGAGCGCATGACCCTGCGGATCGCGTTCAACTACGGCGGTCAGAACGAGCTCGCCGACGCGGCCAAGCGGGCCGCGGAGGACCTCGCCGCCGGGCGGCTCAAGCGCATCGACGCGCGCGCCATCGAAGCGCGGCTGTACGACCCGCAGATGCCCCCGGTCGATCTGCTCGTGCGGACCTCGGGGGAGCAGCGCACCTCCAACTTCCTGCCCTGGCAGGCGGCGTACGCCGAGCTGGTGTTCGTCGACACCCTGTGGCCCGACTTCGACCGCCACGAGCTGGCCCGTTGCGTGGCCACCTACCAGGCACGCGAGCGCCGCTTCGGACGCGCCGTGGACAAGGTCATCAGCATCCGCGGGTGACGCCTCGCGTCGGCGCCCGCCGGAGCCGCGCCGGTCAGGGGCGCGGGAGCTCGAACCCGAGCCGGCCGGCGAAGTCCTCGAGGATGCGGTGGGTGAGCCCCCAGATCACCCGGTCGCGGTGGGTGATGCCGGGGAAGGGGATACCGGCGAACCGCCGTCGGACGGCGTTGGCGGGGTCGAGCAGCCACGCCAGGTCGATCCAGTCGGCGGCGGCGACCTCGGACGGCTGTGCGGTCAACGTCGGACGGTGGTCCAGGCCGTAGACGAACGCGGCGACCAGCCCCTTGCTGGTGCGGCCCCGCTGGTCGGCGAGGCGCCCGATCGGCGGGGGCAGCTCGAGCGCCACCTCCTCGGCGGTCTCGCGGGCGGCGGTGTCGGCCAGGTCCCGGTCACCGGTCTCGCGCTTCCCACCGGGGAACGCCATCTGGCCCGACCAGCGGTCGCCGCGACGCTGGGTGCGCTCGATGAAGGCGATGGCCGGCCCGGCGTCGGAGGGGGCGAGCACGAGCGCGACCGCCGCCTGCCAGGGGTGGTCGGGGTGGGCCGCCGTCCGCGGGGGACCGTCCCCGTCGGCCAGCGCCGCGGCGACCTCGGCGACGGTCAACCGGGCGGGGTCGCGGCGAGCCGTGCTCACGCAGCCAGGCGGTCGCCGGCATCCTCGCGCACGAGCGAGGACAGGCGGTGCAGCAGCCGCCGCGACACCTCGTCCGGACCGGCCGGCGTGGCGCCGAGGGCGACCTGACGGGCGACGACGCTCGGCTCCGCGCGCAGGAGCGCCCACCCGCGCCGCAGCAGCGTGAGCGGCGGTTTGCGCGACTCGCGCAGGTCGCGGACCAGTCGACGCCAGAAGGTCACCGAGGGGCGGAGGGTGAGGCAGAGGGCGTCCGCCAGGATGCCCGCGCGCTCGCACGCCGCGACGAGCTCGGCGGCGAAGATGCCTTCGGCGACCACCAGCGGCGCGTCGCCCACGTCGATCCGACGGACCGCGACGGTCCGGCTGGTGGGGATGTCGTAGACGGGCACGTCCGTCACGCTCGTGGTGGCGAGGCGCACGAGTGCCGCCAGGGCCCGGTCGGCGTCCCACGAGTCGGGGTGGTCCCAGTCGACCATCCGGGAACCGTGGTCGCCGGGGAGGTCCGTCGACGGCAGCGACGGGTCGTCGCCATCCTTGTAGAAGTCGTCGAGGCACAGCGTCGGCAGCCCGAGACGCGCCGCGAGCGAGGACTTGCCCGACCCCGAGGGCCCGGCGAGGAGGACGACACGCGTCCGCACCTGAGGTGCGGACGGAAGGTCGGCGCGGGGGAGGGGATCCACGGGTGGCAGCGTACTGCCCGTCACCCCCGTCTCGTGCCAAGCCGGTCGCTGAGCACCGCGACCAGATCGTCCGCGAAGGTGGCTGCCCGGTCGGGTTCGAGCGCCGCGACGGTGACGCGGATGGCCGGTGGCGCGTCGATCCGGAACGGTTCGCCGGCCTGGACCGCCCAGCCACGCGTCGCCAGCCCCTGGACCACGGGGACCTCCTCGGCCACGGGGATCCACACGTTCAACCCGCTCGCACCGTGCGCGGGGAGCCCGCGTTCGGTGAGCGTGTCGAGCAGGGCGGTGCGTCGGGCGGCGTACGCCGCGGCGGCACGTTCCAGCGTCCCGTCGTCCACGGCGGTCGCCCAGACCGCCACGGCCAGACGCTGCAGCAGGTGGCTGACCCACCCGGTGCCGAGTCGCTGGCGGCCGAGCACCCGGGCGACCGTGTCCTCGTCGCCGGCGAGGACGGCGACCCGCAGGTCCGGACCGAGCCCCTTGGCGACCGAGCGCACCACCGCCCACCGTTCCCGGGCGGGGTCCGCGAGCGCGTGCAACCCGGGCCCCGCCACCGCGGCGGCGTGGTCGTCCTCGACGACGAGGACCTCGGGGTGCTCGGCGAGCACCTCGCGCAGCTGTTCGCGCCGGGCCGCCGACGTCGCGGCCCCGGTGGGGTTCTGTGCCCGGGGGACGACCAGCAGGGCCTGGATCCCGACCTCGAGCGCGGCCCGCAGACCGGCGACGGTGAGGCCCTCGTCGTCGACGGGGACGGGGACCGGGGTGAGCCCCATCGCCCGGCACAGGTCGAGCGACCCGATGTACCCCGGGTCCTCCACGCCGACCCGGTCCCCGACGCGCAGGTGCACCTCGAGGACGCGTTCGATGCCGTCGTGGGCGCCACCGACGACGGCGAGCGACGACGGGTCGACGCCGTCCTCGGTCAGCGCCGCCGCGGCGCGTTCGAGCAGCGGGGGGTGGGCCGGTCCGGTGCCGTAGAGGCGCACCTCGGAGGTCAGCGCTGCGAGGGCGGGTCCGATGTCGGGCAGGAGGGCCGGATCGGGGTTGCCGCTGGCGAGGTCGACCGCCCCGTCGGGGACCTCGGGCGACAGCCGTACACCGATGGGTGGGCGGTTGCCGACGACGGTGCGCGAGCGGTCGTGGCTGACCAGCACCCCCCGTTGGCGCAGGTCGCGGTAGGCGGCGGCCACGGTCGTGGGCGAGAGCGCCAGCTCACGGGCTAAAGCTCTCACCGACGGAACGGGTTGGTTCGGGCGGAGCGCGCCCGAGCTCACCCCGCGTTCCACCGAACGGACGATGGCGGCGGCGTTGGACCCGCGGATGGCGTACTGTACCGACTCAGTGGTCATAGCTGTACCGTAACAGTTCGCCAGGGACGTTCGCTCCCGCCCCCGCGCCGCCTTCTCCGGCCCGTCCTCCTGCTCGAGTGCCCCGTGTCCGACCTCACCATCGCTCCCGTCGTCGTCGCTGCCCCGGACCGGACCAGGGTCGCGAGCCTGGCCGCCCGGATCCGCGCCGTCCCCCACCGGGTCCGCGTCGTCCTCGCCCTCGCCATCGTGTACCTCATCTGGGGGTCGACCTTCCTGGCCAACGGGGTCGCGGTCGCCAGCATCCCGCCCTTCCTGATGCTCGCCGCACGGTTCCTGATCGCGGGCGGACTGCTGTACGCGATCGCCGTGGCACGGGCGCGGCGCCGCCCCGGCTACCGCGCCCCCACGTGGCAGCAGTGGCGCCACGCGGCCATCACCGGGTGGGCCCTGCTGGTGGGCGGGACCGGGCTCGTCACCGCCGCCCAGGTGCACCTCGGCTCGGGCATGGCGGCCCTGCTGTGCTCGACCGTGCCGCTGTGGCTCGCGCTCGTGGCGCGTGTCCGCTTCGGTGACCGCCTCGCGACCCGGTCGTGGGTCGGGCTCGGTGTCGGTCTCGCCGGCGTCGGCGTCCTCGTCGACCCGACCGGCGGGACCCTCGTGCCGATGCTGGTCGTCCTCGTCGGCGCCGCCTCCTGGGCGATCGGGTCCCTGCGCAGCCGTACCGCCGACGTCCACACCGAGCCGCTGATCGCCTCGGCGATGGAGATGCTCGGCGCCGGGGTCGGGTTCCTCGTGGTCGGGCTGGCGCTGCGGGAGCCGAGCGGCTTCGTCCTCGCGGAGGTCGACCGCAGCGCCGTCATCGCCCTGGTCTACCTCGTCACGGCCGGTTCCATCGTGGCCTTCACCGCCTACCGGTGGCTGCTGAACAACGTCAACACCGTGCTCGTGGGCAGCCACGGCTACGTCAACCCGGTCGTGGCCGTCGGTCTCGGGTGGGCCTTCGCGGGCGAGGCCGTGACCTCGCGCACCCTCCTCGGCGGTGCGGTCGTGCTGTGCGCGGTCGTGCTGATGGTCACCTCCCGTCCGGAGCAGCCGGTCCCGGCGCAGGCGACCTCGGGTGGTGACGTCTTCGCCGGTGAGCGTCGCTGGCGCCGCGGCACGGTCCACCTCGACCTGCGTGGGCTCGTCGGTCGCGCGGAGCGTCCCGCCGCCGCGGGCGTGGCGGGTCCGACCCGTCGCCGGACCGACCGCACCCCCGTGCGCTGAGCCGCCGCCCCGGTCCGGACGGACGGGGTGAGGGTTGCAGTGAACGCTGTAGCGTTCCCGGGCGGCGTCGCCGAGCGGCGCCGTGTCCGTGACCTCGGGAGGGGTCCGCCGACCGGGAGACGCTGCTGTGTCCACGACGGAGCGTCCGCGCACCGCCCGCGACCACCGCGGCGACCGCGGCGACCGCGACCACTGGGTGCCGGAGCGTGCGCAGGAGGCGGGCGGGTCGATGCACGCCGGCCCGCTCCAGGCGCGGCTGCGTCACCTGCCGCGGCGCGTCGACCGGCTCCTGCGTTCACGGGTGGTGGAGCTGGCGACCACGCCCCACGGCGTCGACCGCTACCTGCACCTGGTCAACCCGTTGTGGTCGCTGGGGACCACCCGGGCGCTGCTGGTCGACGTGGTCCGTGAGACCCGTGACGTCACCACCCTCGTGTTCGACCCCGGTCCGGGGTGGGGACCGCACCAGGCAGGTCAGCACGTGCGTCTCCAGGTCGACGTCGACGGGCGGCGCCGCACCCGCTACTTCACGATCTCCTCCAGCCCGCTGCGCGACGATGGCTGCATCACCCTGACCGTGAAGGCCGGCGACGACGCGTTCGTGTCGCGCTTCCTGCAGACCCACGCGCGCCCGGGGCTCGTGGTCGAGCTGTCCGAGCCACGCGGTGAGTTCGTCCTGCCGCGGCCCCGGCCGCCGCACGTGCTGCTGCTCTCCGGCGGCAGCGGCATCACGCCGGTGATGTCCATGCTGCGCACGCTCGTCGGTGAGGGCTACGACGGGCGCATCACGTTCATCCACTACGCCCGCACGCGGCAGGACCGCATCTTCGGCGCCGAGCTCGACCGGCTCACCGCACGGCACGATCGCCTCGTGGTCGAGACGATCTACAGCCAGGAGGACGGCGCGCCCGACACCCTCTGCGGCCACATCGAAGCGGGCCACCTCGATGCGATCGCGCCCGACTGGCGGCAGGCCCCGGCCTACGTGTGCGGTCCGCCGCCGATGCTGGAGGCGGCCGAGGCGATCTGGGACGAGGCCGGGGCGGCGGACCGCTTCCACCTCGAACGGTTCACCCTCAACACCCCGGACCCGGACGCGGCCGCCGAGGGCTGCGTCCGCCTGCGCGACAGCGACCTCCAGCTCGACAACGACGGCCGACCCCTGCTCGTGCAGGCCGAGGACGCGGGCCTCGAACCCGACCACGGCTGCCGCATGGGCATCTGCAAGACCTGCACCACCCGGAAGGTCAGCGGCACCACCCAGAGCCTGACCACGGGCGAGGTGTCGACCGACGACGACGAGGACATCCAGATCTGCGTGAGCGTCGCCCTCGGCGACGTCGAGCTCGCGCTCTGAACCGTCCCGTACCCCGTCCGACGACGAAACGCACCCACCGAGAGGCATCCCGTGAGCGCGACCGAGACCGAGACACCGACGCCCGCCCACAACGCCGCCGGCACCCCGTCCGCACCGGGTCGCCGTGAGGGCCCGATCGACGACACGACGCTGATGGAGCGCACCGGCCTGACCGCCGCACAGATCGAGGCGATCGGCGAGGAGTTCGACGCGCTCCGCGACCGCATCCTGGCCGACATCGGCGAGGAGGACGCGCGCTACATCCGCGGCGTGGTCAAGACCCAGCGCGCCTGCGAGGTCGCCGGTCGCGTGCTGCTGTTCGTGCCCGGGCCCGTCTCCTGGGTGTCGGGGGTGGCCGCCCTCGCGATGTCCAAGATCCTGGACAACATGGAGATCGGCCACAACGTCATGCACGGCCAGTACGACTTCATGAACGACCCCGACATCCACTCCCAGTCCTACGAGTGGGACACCGCGGCCCCGTCCGAGCACTGGAAGCTGTCGCACAACTTCATGCACCACACCTACACCAACATCATCGGCAAGGACCGTGACGTCGGCTACGGGTTGCTGCGCATGACCGAGGACCAGGCGTGGCGGCCCCGCGACAAGTACAACCCGATCTACGCCACCCTGCTCGCGCTGCTGTTCCAGTACGGCGTCGCCGCGCACGACCTCGAGATCGAGAAGCTCAAGAACGAGGAGAACAGCTGGGACGAGGTCGAGGACGTCGCCCGCGTCATCGCCCTCAAGACCGCCAAGCAGGACGGCAAGGACTACCTGCTCTTCCCGCTGCTGGCCGGACCCCGAGCCCCGCAGGTCGCCGCCGGCAACCTCGTCGCCAACCTGATCCGCAACGTGTGGGCCTTCACCATCATCTTCTGCGGCCACTTCCCGGACGGGACCGCGATGTTCTCCGAGGAGGAGGTCGAGCACGAGTCCCGCGGCGGCTGGTACGTGCGGCAGATGATCGGCGCCGCCAACGTCCGCGGCAGCCGCCTGTTCCACATCGTCAGCGGCAACCTCGGCCACCAGATCGAGCACCACCTGTTCCCCGATCTGCCCTCCCGCCGGTACGCCGCACTGTCGAGCGAGGTGCGCGACATCTGCGAGCGCTACCGGCTGCCCTACAACGTGGGCAACCTGCGCGAGCAGTTCGGGTCGGTGGTCCGCAAGATCTGGCAGCTGCGCAAGCCCGACGGGTCGGGCGGTCCGGACCGGGTCGAGCAGGTCGACCTGCACGCCAAGGACGCGCCGCTCGCCCAGGACCGCATCAACGGCAAGGAGATCCCGCTGGCCGCATCACGAGCGGCCGAGCGCAAGCGCCGCGAGCGCGAGGCCCGTGAACGCGAGGCCCGTGAACGCGAGGCAGCGGTGCCGGCTGCGGTCGGCTGACGATCCGCGTGGGGCACACCCGGTCGGACCCGGCGCGCGAGCGCGGGGTCCGACCGGTCCGCGTGTCCGGCGGCCCGGGTCAGCACCCCTCAGCGTCCGTCAGCGTCCCTTGGGGTGCCAGACGGTCTTGGTCTCGCAGAACGTCAGGATGCGGCGGGGGCCGGAGGCGGGGACCGGGAGCCAGTCCGGCTCGGTCGTGGGGGCGCGCAGCACCCGCTTGACGTTCTCGGCGGCGAGGATCTCGAGCTCGGTGGTGTCCTGGCCGCTGCACCCGGTCAGGTCGAGGCCGTTGACGTCGAGGTGTCCGGCCAGGATGGGTGCGAGCTCGTCGACCTGTCCGGTGAGCACGTTGATGACCCCGCCGGGGACGTCGGAGGTGGCCAGCACCTCACCGAGCGACACCGCGGGCAGGGGCCGCTGTTCGCTGGCGACGACCACGGCGGTGTTGCCCGAGGTGACGATCGGCGCGACGGTGGCGACCAGGCCCAGCAGCGACGACTCCTGGGGGGCGATCGCCGCGACGACGCCGGTGGGTTCGGGGGCCGACAGGTTGAAGAACGGGCCCGACACCGGGTTGGCGGCGCCGTCGACCTGGGCGTACTTGTCGGCCCAGCCCGCGTACCAGACCCACCGGTCGATGGCCGCGTCGACCTGCTGTTCGGCCTTCTTGC
>CAYSTY010000040.1:0-12695 GCA_964433685.1 uncultured Actinomycetota bacterium
CTGGAGGAAGACCAGCTGGACCAGGATCGGCGTCGAGCGGATGAACTCGATGATGGCGGCGGCGGGCCAGGAGATCACGCGCAGCTGGGACCGGCGTGCGAGCGCCATCACGAACCCGAGCAGGACCGCGATGGTGAACCCGAGCACCGTCGCCCGCGCCGTGACGAACAGCCCGCGGAGCATCTGGGGGACGAGGTGGAACAGGTAGTCCCAGTCGGGCACGACGTCACGCTCGGCGATGAAGCGTGACTGGTAGCGGCCGGTGACCTCGCCGGCACCGATGAGGATGCTGAAGCCGATGGTCACCAGCACCACCGGCACCAGCACGTCGGGACGCCGGTACCAGCGACGGTGCGGCTGGAACTCCGGCCGGTCGCTGTGGTCCGCGGTCGACACGCTCGGCGCGCTCACTGGCCTGCCCCCGCGATGTTGGCGTCCGCAGGCATCGTCGGCAACTCACCGCTGCGGGCGCGGTAGCGCCGTTCCAGACGCCACTCGGCGAAGCGGAACACGCCGTTGATGACCTGCGCCACGACGAAGTAGATCAGCAGGACGTTGAGGAACAGCGTGGTCACCCCGGACACGCCCTGGCTGAGCTGCTGCTGGACCAGGTTCCGGCTCGACTGCATGATGTCCGACATCCCGATGATCGAGACCAGCGCCGTGCCCTTGAGGATCTCGATGGTGAGGTTGCCGAACGGGGGCAGGATCAGGCGCATCGCCTGCGGCAGCACCACGTGGCGCAGCCGCTGGGACGGGCTGAGGTTGAGGGCGATCGACGCCTCGGTCTGTCCCTTGGGCACCGCGAGGATGGCGCCACGGACGATCTCCGCCCCGTAGCCACCCATGTTGATGCCGAGCGCGATGGACGCCAGCAGCAGCAACGAGGCCTGGTCGATACCGAGCATGATCGGTATCGCGATGGCCATGATCGTCAGCAGGATGATCGACGAGATGCCGCGCGCCAGCTCGACGTAGACCAGGGCGACGGCCCGGAGCCACTCCAGGGACGCCAGCCGCATCACCCCGAAGACCAGCGACAGCACGACGCCGAGCAGGAACGAGTAGCCGAGCACCTGCAGGGTCACCTGCAACCCGTCGAACAGCTGCTCGTACTGCCGTGAGCTGAGGATCCAGTCCCCCACACCGCTGCCTTCCGCTCGCTCCCCTGCCGCCCGCGGACGCCGAGGTTCAGCGGCTGGGTCGGCCCTCGCGGCTCGGACCCACCCGAGAGTAGGTGGGTCCGAGCGGTGCGGTGCGGATCAGGTCAGGTCCTCGAGGGTCAGCTCGTTGGCCATCTCGACGTCCGCCTCGGTGAACTCCTCGTACTGGAGGATGATCTCCGCGGTGGTGCCGTCCTCGCGGAACTGGTTGAGGACCTCGTTGAACGCGTCGCGGAACTCCTCGTCGTCGAACGCGTGCCCACCACAGGGCAGGATGTCCTCACCGTCGGCGGTGGTCGGGAAGAAACCCTCGACCGCGTCGATGCCCTCGCGGGCCTCGGCCTGGGTGCTCACGGTCGCGGCGGTACCGGTGACCGCGTCGACCTCACCGGCTTCGAGCGCGCGGTACATCGACTCGATGTCACCGAAGGTCTCGACCTGGTCCTCGGGGATGCCCGCTTCCTCGACGTAGCCGACCTCGACCGTGCCGGTGGCGACCGCGACGGTCACCTCGGGGTCGTCGACGATCGACTGGTAGTCGGTCAGCCCGAGCGGGTTGCCGGCCTCGACCGCGAGCGACTCGGCGACGCAGTAGTCCGGGTCGGTGAAGTGGACCTGCGCGGCACGCTCGGGGTTGATGTACATCCCGGCGGTGATGATGTCGAACTGCCCCGCCTGGAGCCCACCGATCAGCTCACCGAACTCGACGACCTGTGCGTCGTTGACGGTGATGCCCATCTCCTCGAGCACGGCGCGGGCGACGTCCGGACCGATGCCGGTCGGCTCGCCGTCCTCGCCGACCGAACCGAACGGCACCTCGTTGGCGACACCGAGCGTGACGCCGTTCTCGCGGTACTCGGCGAGGGCGTCGTCGGCAGCCTCCCCGCCGTCGTCCTCGGTGGCGGCACCGTCGTCGGTGTCGGTGGCCCCGCCACCGCCGTCGTCACCGCCGCAGGCGGTCAGCAGCAGGCCCGCGGCGAGGAACGCTGCGGCAGCGGTCCTCCCGCGGCCACGTCGGGAACTACGCAGAAGTGTGGTCATGATCGATCCTCGGTCGAAGACGGGGACTGAAGGTGGCGTCGCGGACGTCGCGACGAGCACGCCCGGGTGGGGCGGCGGGCCGTCGAGGCAGGGGCGGTCCGGCGAGGGGACACCCCCTCGCGCGTTCGTTCCGGTGGGAACCGAACGGTGGACCCAACTGTGGACGGCACGGTGCGAACGCGGCTCCCCCGGTGCCGCGAGGCGACGCTAGTGGGGACGTCCCGGACCTTCCCCGGGCGGTCGTTGACCGGATGGCCAGGGTGAACGGGTTGACAAGCACCCGTCCGGGCCTGGTTCGCGCTGGTCGTCACGGCGCGACCACGGCGTGTCGTCGCGACGCAGGGATGCGGGCCGGCCACGTCGAACACCCCGGGGGAGCCAGCCGAGGGAGCAGACGTGCGCATCCACCGTCGATCGATCGCAGCCGCCGTCGCGGCGCTGACGCTCGGTCTCGCCGCGCCAGCCGCGGCCCAGTCACCGGACGACGCGCTCGACACGGCGCTCGGCGCCGTCGGGGAGATCGGCGGCGTGGTCCGCACGCTCCCCGGAGGGCTGGCACGGGGGCTGACGGGACCGCTCGAACCGGTCTTCGCCGCCGCCGCGGGTGATGCCTGCGACCCGATCGATCCCCTGCGCTGCCTGCTGCCCTTCCCCAACGACCGGTTCACGACCAGCGATCCCTCGACGGGCACGGGCCGACGGGTCGCGCTGCACGCCGCAGCGACGCCTCGCAACGTGCTCGGCCTCCCGCTCGTGCCGACCGAGTGGAACCGCAACGATGGTTTCTCGCCCGGCTCGATGATCCTGACCGCCGTCCCGGACCTCGATCTGCCGGCCAGCTTCGGGCTCCCGGACGGGCTCGAGGCGCAGATCCAGCTGCCGTCGTCCTCGCTCGCGGCCGACGCACCGATCGTGCTGCTCGACGCGCACACGGGTCAGCGCCACCCCTACTGGGCCGAGCTCGACACCCACCCGGACACCACCGACGACGGGCGACTGCTGATCGTCCGCCCGCTGCAGGGCCTCGAGCCCGGACACCGCTACGTGGTGGCGCTGCGGGGGCTGCGCGACCGGAGCGGTGCCGAGATCGCGGCGGGGCCCGCCTTCGCGGCGCTCCGCGACGGGCTGCCTGCCACCGCGTGTCCACCCACGTGGCCCGAGCCCGCGACCGCTGCCTCCTCGACGACCACCCGGTCGGACGTGCCGGCCGCCGACGAGGTCGCCGCAGCATCCGTGCGTGACGACGAGGAGAACCGGTCGGCACGGATCGGGCGACGCGACCGTGGCGCCTGGGGAGCTGCGCCGACCCAGCCCGACGAGCCCGACGAGCCGGAGCAGCCCGACGAGCCGGAGCAGCCCGAACCCCCGGCGCCCCCGGCGCCGCCGGAACCGTGCGGTACGGACCTGCCGGGCGAGGAGGGTCGCTACCAACGCCTGTTCGGGGAGCTGACCGCCGCGGGCGTCGACACCGACGAGCTGTTCCTCGCGTGGGACTTCACCGTCGCCTCGTCGCAGAACCTGACCGGACGATCGTTGGCGATGCGTGACCAGGCCTTCGCCGCCCTCGGTGACCACGACCTCGCCGACGGACGCGTCGCCGGCGCCGCTCCCGCCTACCGGATCACGGCGGTGGAGCAGCGCGACGACGATCTGACGGTCCGTGGCACGCTCACCGCCCCCAACTTCCTCACCCTCCCGCAGGACCTGCCTCGCCTGCCGCCCGAACAGCTCGGCACCGGCGTCGAGCAGTACCTGCCCGGTTCGCGGCTGCACTACGGCACGCTGGACCCGGGGCCGAACGCGGTGCCGCAGGTCAACCCGCTCGCGCCGACGGTGGAGGCGAGGTTCGTCTGCCACCTGCCGAACCGGGCGACCGCCGACGACCCGGCGCTGCCGACCCTGTACGGCCACGGGTTGCTCGGCAGCGAGACCGAGGCCGGCGGCGGGTCCACCGGGTCGTTGCGCGACTCGAACCACCTCGTGTGCGCCACGCCGTGGATCGGGATGTCGACCGAGGACGTCCTGAACGTCGTCACCCTCCTGACCGACACGTCCCTGTTCCCGTCGCTGCCCGATCGTTCGCAGCAGGGCTTCCTGCACTTCCACCTGCTCGGCCGGTTGATGATCCACCCGGACGGGTTCGCCGCAGACCCCGCCTTCCAGGACGACGCTGGCCAGCCCCGCATCGACACGCGCGAGGTGGTCTACGACGGCAACTCGCAGGGCGGCATCCTCGGCGGGGCCATGATCGCCACCGCCCCGGACGTGCGGAAGGCTGCGCTCGGTGTGCCCGGGGGCAACTACTCGACCCTGCTCAACCGCTCGGTCGACTGGGAGGGCGCCTACGGCGAGGTGCTGTACGCGACCTACCCGGACAAGGTCGATCAGCAGCTCGTCCTCGCGCTCATCCAGATGCTGTGGGACCGGTCGGAGACCAACGGGTACCGCCACGCGCTCACCGACCGACCGCTACCGAGGACGCCGTCCCACCGGGTGCTGTTCCAGCTGGCCTACGCCGACCACCAGGTCGCCAACATCGCCGCCGAGGTGGACGCGCGCACGAGCGGTGCCCGGTTCCTGCAGACCTCCCTCGCACCGGGGCGGCACTGGGCGGACCTCGCCGGGCAACGGACCTTCGGCTTCGCACCGTTCGACGTCGACGAGCGCACCGGGCTCCCCGTGCCGCACGAGGGATCGGCCCTCGTCTACGTCGACTCCGGCAACGACCCGGCGCCGCTCGGCAACACCCCGCCGCGCGACCAGACCGACCCGCACGGCGACCCACGGGTCGACCCGCACGCGCACGAGCAGAAGACCACGTTCCTGCGCACGGGCGTGGTCCACGACACCCAGGCGGGGCAGCCGTACTGGTCCAGCCGTTGCCGCGGGCCGGCCCACCCCGCCGGCTGCTGACGGCACACGATCCGGCTCAGTCCTCGTCGGGCCAGAACACGCGCGAGGGGCGCAGCCGCCCGAGCCCCTTGATCCGTCGACCGTGGAGGCGTCTGCGCTGCCACCGGTCCCCGAGACGATCGATCGCCTCCTCGGCGACGAGGACGCTGCCCGGCCGTGCCAGGTCGGTCAGCCGGGCGGCGGTGTTGACCGCGTGCCCGACGTAGTCGCCGTCACGGACCTGCACACCGCCGGCGGCGATCCCGGCCCGCCGTTCGACCTCGTCACCGGTGGGGAACGGGTCCTCGACCACCCGCAGGCACACCTCGACGAGCAGGTCGAGGTCGCCGCTGACCAGCATCGCCGCGTCACCGATGAACTTGACCACCAGCACGTCGCCGACCTCGGTGGCGACCTGGTGCACCGCGTCCTCGAAGCCGCCGAGCACGTCGCCGACGATGCCCGGTTCCGCCGTGGCCGACAGGCGGGTGAACCCGACCAGGTCGATGAACCCGACCGTCAGGTCGATGGCGTCCGCTGGCGAGGTCGACGCGTCGGCGACGACCGAGGTGTCGAGCAGCCGCAGCAGCGCCTCGTGGTGGTCGAGCGCGAGCAGCCGCTGGGTGAGGGGCAGCAGCAGCGCGGCGTCCGCGGCGATGGCCTCGATCGTCTCGGACGGCAGGTCGTGGTCCGGATCGAGCAGCGGTTGCAGCCGTGGATCGCTCTGCAACTGGGCGAGGTGGTTGACCACCACGGTGGTCATCGCACGCTGGTGCAGGCGCAGCATCCGTTCGAGCACGCTGACGTCGAACCGGTCGAGCAGTCGCGCGAGGTCGTGGGCGTACTGACGGTCGGCCTCGCCGTAGCGGTCGTCGTCGCGGCGGCGGCCGGCCGCGGCGAACAGGCGCTCGAGCGTGGACCGGTCCAGGCGCGCGTCGAAGGCGATGTCGCGCAGCGGCAGGGGCCGCGGGTCGGTGAGCTGGTCACGGACCGCACCCAACAGCCGCTGCGCGCGATCGGGCGCGGGGGGGAGCCGGACGTCGATGGGCCGCTCGGGAGGGATCACGGGTGCCTCGGGGGGTCGGCCAGGCGAGCGTAGACCGGGCGGCCCCACGACCGATCGGCCTCCGCGGGTCACGGCATGAGGCCACGTTCGATCAGCAGCCAGGCGGCGCACGCGGCGCCGGTGTAGGTCAGTGCCACCAACGCGGCCACGGGCACCGTCGCGATCGGACGGCTGGTGCGCAGCCACCGGACCGCCGCCACGATCATCCACCCGAGCAGCAGCTCGGGCAGCACGATGTAGACGGCGACACCACCGACGGTCGTCACGCCCACCGCCTCCCAGACCGGCAGCAGGGTCAAGGTCGCTTCGGCGCCGGCGAAGACGACCAGCGTCGTCACGAGCGTCGCGGCCGTCGCGGCACGCGCGCCCCGCCGGTAGCCCACCGCGTCGGTCACGGCCACGATCACCACGGCGGGGATGGTCCACAGGCCCGCCATGTGCAGGGTCACGGGTCCGAGGTCGGGGATCCCGTCGGGCGGGAAGTCCAACACACCGAGTCCCGCGGCCAGCACGGCGTCCGGGACGACCATGAAGAGGCTGAGGACCGCGCCGAAGCGCCACCACCGCAGCCACTGCCGGTGCCCACGGGCCCGTGCCAGACCGACGGTGCCGAGGTGGTAGACGACCACCAACGTGAGGATCACGACGCCGGTGGGCACCTCACCGCGCACGACCAGCGCCCCGACCGCGATGAACGCGAAGGCGGCGTGGAACGCCACGAGGTCCCGTTCCTGTGTCCGCACGCTGCCGCTCCCCTGTCCGCCCCGGCCGGCATGGTGCCAGGCCGCCGGACGGGAACGGTGGCGTTCCCCGGGATGCGTCGGAGCGGTCTCCGCCGGCGCGTACCCTCCCGCGCCATGCCTGCCTACGCCGCCAACCTCCTGGTCTTCCTCAGCTCCGCCGCCGTGCTGGTCCTCGAGATCCTCGCGGCGCGGCTGCTCGCCCCGTACGTGGGCGACACCCTGGAGACCTACACGGCGATCATCGGCACCATCCTGGCCGGCATCGCGGTCGGTTCCTGGTACGGCGGCAAGGTCGCCGACCGCCGCGACGCACGCACGCTCATCGGGCCGCTGCTGATCGTCGGGGGCGCGCTCGGGTTCCTCGCCATCCCCCTCGTCGACCTGTTCGGCAGCGGGCTGCGGGGCACCAACGCGGCGGTCACCGTCACCATCACGGCGCTGGCGTTCTTCCTCCCGGCAGCGGTGCTGTCCGCGGTGACCCCCGCGGTGATCAAGCTGCAGCTGGCCTCGCTCGAGGAGACCGGGACGGTCGTCGGCCGGCTCTCGGGCATCTCCACGGCGGGGGCCATCATCGGCACGTTCCTGACCGGCTTCGTGCTCGTCGCGATCGCGCCGACCCGGATGGTCGTGCGCGGGACCGCGCTGTTCCTGATCGTGCTCGGCGTCGTGGTGATCGTCCGCCTCCGTGGCGCCACGCGGGTCGGGGCCGGGACGGCCGTCTTCGTCCTGCTCGCCGGTACCGGTTCGTTCCTGCTGAACCACCCCTGTCAGTACGAGTCGCGCTACTACTGCGCGTTCGTCGTCGAGGACGACGCCCGACCGTCGGGGCGGGCGCTGTGGCTCGACACGCTGCGCCACTCCTACGTCGACCTCGACGATCCGACCCACCTCGAGTTCCTCTACACCGAGCTGTTCGGCGACGTCGTCGACGCGTTCCGGCCCGAGGGCGAGCCGGTCAGCGCGCTCCACATCGGCGGCGGTGGCTTCACGATGCCGCGCTACCTGCGGGCCACGCGCCCGGGCAGCGACAACCTCGTCCTCGAGGTCGACCCGCTCCTGGTCGAGGTGTCCGAACGCCACCTCGGTCTGGAGCTGCGCGACGACATCGAGGTGGTGACCGGGGACGCCCGGCTGTCGATCCGGGCCGCCGACACCGACGGGTACGACCTGGTGATCGGCGACGCCTTCGGTGGTGTGTCGGTCCCCTGGCACCTGGCGACGCAGGAGTTCCTGACCGACGTCGCACGGGTGCTCGACGACGAGGGTGTGTACGTCGCCAACGTCATCGACCACGGTCCGCGCGACTTCCTGCGCGCGGAGCTGGCGACGGTGCAGGACGTGTTCGACCACGTCGCCGTCCTCGGACCGGCGGACCGGTTCGGGCCGCGTGACCAGCCGGCGGGTGGCAACGTCGTGGTGGTGGCCTCCTCCGCGCCGCTCGACCTCGACGCCATCGAGGCACGGATCGGTGGCCGGGGGGGCGAAGCCGTCGCGCTGGCCGGCGCCGACCTGGACCGCTTCGTCGGGGACGCTCCGGTGCTGACCGACGACGCGGCGCCCGTCGACCAGCTGCTCACCCCCCTGCCGACCGCCTGACCTGCGGCACCGATGTCGGGACCTCCTCCCCTACGGAGGACGGCACCGCACGCCCACCCTCCAGGGGAGCCGACCGGGAGGGGAGGCCCCGTGGCCACACGAACCGCCGCCGATCCGCTGGCGTTGCTCGCCGTCGAGGATCCGGAGCTGCTGCTCGACGCCGTCATCGTCACCGACGCCACCGGCACCATCACCGCGGTGAACCGGGCGTTCACGCGGCTCCACGGGTACGAACCACGCGACGTCGTCGGCCACCGTCCGCGGGTGTTGTCGTCGGGGCTCCAGCACGCGGCGGTCGCCGCGCAGCTGTGGCGGACCATCGTCGCCGGGGACGCGTGGGAGGGCGAGCTGATCGACCGCGGGATCGACGGTGCGATCCGGACCGTCCGCACCCGGATCACGCCGGTCCGCGACCCAGGCGGGCGCATCAGCCACTACGTCGGCGTGCAACGGGAGGTGGTCCCGAGCGACGGTGGGGCCACGGGCCACCTGCGCGTCGACGTCCACGGCCGTTGCACCTACGCCGACGACGCGGCGGCCGCGCTGCTACGTGCCGACCGTGATCCCGTCGCTCTGCTCGGCGACGGGCTACTGCGGACGCTGGCCGTCGAGGACGCGGTGGCGCTCCACGAGGTCGCCGGCCACGCCACCACGGTCGCGCGGACCGCACACGTCGACCTCGCCGGCCTCGACGGGTACGTGCGGTGCCGGGTCTCCCCGGATGCCGGAGCCAAGGACCTCAGCGCCGGCGCCGTCGTCTCCATCAGCTGCCGGGCGCTGCCCATCGAGGCGTGAGTCCGACGGCGAGCGACGGCTGCCACCCGCTCAGCGGAGCGCGGTCACGGTCACGCCCTCGCGGTCGATCTCCCGCAACGTCCGGGCGAGGAACGACGCCATCTGGTCGCGACGCACGTCGGCGTTGGGCGCGAAGCTCGTCGCGGTCCGTCCGAGCGCGATCCGCAGCTCGGCGACCACCGCGATCGCGTCCTCGTGCACGTCGCCGGCCGTGTCGGTGAAGGGGCTCGGCGCGTCCGCACGCAGCTCACGGTCGAGCACCACCTCGAGGCTGCGGACCAGGAACGAGGCCATCTGCGCCCGGGTGACGGTCCCACCCGGTCCGTAGCTGCCGTCCCGGTAGCCGCGCAGGACACCGAGCTCGGCGAGCTGGTCGATGGCCACCTCGTGGGTGTTGCCGGCGGTGTCGGCGAACGCGGGGGCCGGCGAGGACGGCAGCGGGACGCCGGCGACCCGCAGGGTCCGGGCGAGGAACGAAGCCATCTGGTCGCGTCGCACGTCACCCGCCGGCAGGTAGGTACCTGCGCGTGAACCCTGGGCGATGCCGTAGCCGGCGACGCACCCGATGCTGCCCGCGTGGGGTCCGCCGGTGACGTCCGGGAAACGGACGGGGGCCACGCGGTCGCACACGCCGGCGTCCGGGCCGGGAACGGTGCCGGGGCCGTACCGGGTCTGGGCCTGCGGGTTGCTCTCGTCGACCTGCACGGCCCGCGCGGCGGCGAGCTCGGCCTCCGACAGCTGGTCGTCCGCGGACAGCGCGAAGGTGTCGAAGCCGCGCGCGATCTCCGAGCCGTAGATGGCGCCGTTGAACCAGTAGGCGGACCAGAAGCCGGCGCCGTCGACCAGCGGCACGCCGGGCAGCGGACCGCGGTCGAACCAGGCGAGCTCCACGGGCTGCTCCGAGTCGGTGAAGTCGAACACGGAGATGCCGCCCTGGTACCAGGCCTGGACCATGACATCGCGGCCGGGGATGGGGATCAGCGAGCCGTTGTGGGCCACGCAGTTCTCCAGCGGCGACTGGGTGTCAGGGATCTTGTAGTAGCTGGCGAACACCAGCTCGTACCCGTCGCCGTCACGGACGATGTCGTAGATCCCGTTCGCGCCCCACTCGGGGCGGTCGACGGGGGTGCAGTGCGGCAGCAGACCGCCGCCCCACTCGTCGGTGAAGACCACCTTGGTGCCGTCGTCGTTGAAGGTGGCCGAGTGCCAGTACGCGAAGTTGGGGTCGGCCACCTCGGCGACACGGCGGGGCGCGACCGGGTCGGTGACGTCGAGGAGGATGCCGTTGCCCTCGCAGGCGCCGGCGGCGAGGCCGAGCTCGGCGTAGACGGTGATGTCGTGGCAGGACTGGGTCACCGGTGAGGGCAACCACGGCTGGCCGGAGGGGTGCAGCGCAGCGGGCTCCTCCTGCTGGAGCCCGTCGATCCGGTCACCCTCCGCGAAGATCCGGGGACCGGCCACCAGCTTCGCGTCCGCCGGACGGGCCCGCGGCACCTCGATGATGTCGATGCGCCAGCGCGACGGATCGGCGCTGTCGGGTCCGCCCGCATCGCACCCGAGCCGCTCCCCCTCGGCGTCGGTGCGGACGCCGGCCGTGCCCGAGACGTAGACGTACAGGCGGCTGTCGTCACCGGGGGGCTCGAGGAGGCTGTGGGTGTGCGACCCACGACAGGTCTGGACGCCGCCGACCTGCCGCGGCTCGTCGAGGTCGCTGATGTCGAAGATGCGCACCCCGCGGAAGTCGACCGAGCCCTCCCCGGACCCGTCGTCGCAGCCGGTGTAGCCACCGCTCTCCACCGACAGGAACAGCAGGTCACCGGCCACGGAGACGTCGTTCTGGCTGCCGGGGCAGAGCACGGTCGTGCGCAGCTGCGGCGCAGCGGGGTCGGCCACGTCGTAGATGGCGAACCCGTCGAAGTTGCCGACGACGACGTGGTCGCGGGTGAACGCCATGTCGGAGTTGAAGCCGGCCAACCCGTCCGGCTTGTCCAGCGACGCGAGCCGCTCGAGGTCGTCCGTCGACGCCTCCTGGGTCGGCAGGAGCATCCCGGCGCGCCCGTCGATGGTGGGCAGCTGCGCGGACGCGCCCGCCGGCAGGAGGGTCACGGCCAGCGCGACCACCGACGCGATGGCGAGGCCGCGGCGGCGGGCGGGGGGCGTGGGACGGCTGCGCACGGGGCACCTCCTGGGGTGGCGGTCCACCACACCGTTGAGGTTTCGCCCCCGGCCGGACGGTCCCCTGCCGCGGCGGCCGACCGGTCGTGGCACGTGCCGCGAGCGCACGCGACGGGGTGATCCAGGACCACGAGCGAGGCCCGGACCGATGGTGGTCCGGGCCTCGCCAGCGGTGCTCGAGCGCTCAGCCGCGCGGCGTCAAGGTGAGGCCGGCGTCCGACAGCACCTCCAGCGTGCGCGTCAGGAAGGAGGCCATCTGGTCGCGACGCACATCACGGTCCGGGTCGTACGTGGTCGCCGTACGGCCCTTCGCGATCCCGAGGTCGTGAGCGACGTCGATGTTGGCCTCGTGGGGGGACCCAGCCGTGTCCGTGAACGGACCCGCTGGCGCCGACAGTTCGCCATCGGTCGCGAACTCCACGGTGCGCACCAGGAACGAGGCCATCTGACCCCGCGTCACGGACCCGTTCGGATCGAAGCTCGTGTCGGTACGACCCTGCGCGATCCCGACCGCCGCCAACGCGTTGATGCTCGCCTCGTGCGTCGAACCGTCATCGTCGGAGAACCGGTCGGCCGGGGCCACCGGCAGCTCCACGCCAGCGACGGTGAGCAGACGCACCAGGAAGGAGGCCATCTGTCCCCGCTGGACGTCCGAGGCAGGACCGTAGGTCCCATCCGCTCGTCCCTGCGCGATGCCGTACCCGGCCGCACACGCGATGTTCGCCCCGTGCGGGCGGGCCGCCGCGTCCACGTCCGAGAAGCCCGCCGAGACGCCATCACACACGCTGGTCGGCTCCGGCTCCGGCTCCGGATCGGGCTCGGGCTCGGGGAACGACGACTCGTAACGGAACTGGGCCTGGGGGTTGTTGTCGCCGTACTCGACCGCTTCGGCCGCCGCGATCTCCTCCGCCGACAGGAACTCGGACGGCACGAGCTTCCAGGTGTCGAGTCCGAGGAAGATCTCGTTGCCGTAGATGGCGCCGTTGTGCCAGTAGACCGACCAGTACCCACCCATGTGGTAGGTGTCGGCGCTGTACTCACCGCGGTCGAAGAAGGCGATCTCGACCGGGTCCGCCGAGTCCGTGAAGTCGAACACGGACACGCCACCCTCGTACCAGGCCTGGACCATGATGTCCCGCCCCGGGACGGGGATGAGGTTGCCGTTGTGGGCGACGCAGACCTCGTTGTCGGACTGCACGTTCGGGATCTTGTAGTGGCTCGCGA
>CAYSTY010000041.1:0-12659 GCA_964433685.1 uncultured Actinomycetota bacterium
CCGAGCCGGAACCGGACGCCGCCACCGCATCGGACGTGACGCCAGCGGACACGCCGGCGCACACCGGACCACCGGAGGCCGAGGAGGCCGTGGCGGTCGAGGACCTCGAGGCTGACGAGGACGAGGTCCCGATCGAGCGTCCGAGCCCCGGACCGGTGCCGGGCCTCGCGGGTCTCCGACTCCCGGAGCCGGTCGCCACGAACCTGCGCGCCACCGAGCGCGCCATCGTGGTCGGCGTCGCCAACCAGAAGGGCGGGGTCGGCAAGACCACAACCACGGTGTCGCTCGCGGCGGCGCTGGCGCAGGCGGGCGTACGGACCCTGGTCGTCGACCTCGACCCGCAGGGCAACGCCACCACCGGCCTGGGTCTGCGCGCCGAGGAGGGCGAACGGTCCTCCTACGGCGTCCTCGTCGAGGAGACCCCGGTCCCCGAGGCCATCATGGCCACCGAGGTGCCCAACCTCGAGGTGCTGCCGAGCTCGCTGGACCTCGCGGGCGCGGAGGTCGAGCTCGTCCCCGCGTTCTCCCGTGAGCTGCGGTTGCGCAAGGCCCTGGAGACCGTCAGGGACCGCTACGACATCATCTTCGTCGACTGCCCACCGTCCCTGGGCCTGCTCACCATCAACGCCCTGGTCGCTTCGGACCAGGTGCTCGTACCCATCCAGTGCGAGTACTACGCCCTGGAAGGTCTCGGGCAGCTCATGCGCACCGTGCAGCTCGTCAGCGACAACCTCAACCGCGATCTCGAGCTCGGCGGCGTGGTGCTCACCATGTACGACGCGCGCACGAAGCTGTCCCAGCAGGTGGTGGACGAGGTGCGCGCCTACTTCGGCGACCGGGCCTACCGCACCGTGATCCCGCGTACGGTCCGGCTGTCGGAAGCGCCGAGCTTCGGCCAGCCCATCACCACCTTCGACCCGGGCAGCCGCGGGGCACGGTCGTACGAGCGCCTCGCCAGCGAGGTGATCGAACGGCTCGGCCTGCCGTCGGATGCGCCACCGGAGCCGGTGGACGGCCGATCCGCGCTCGACCGCCTCCTCGGTGGGCCGGCCCCGGTCCCCGCCGAGGCACCGGACGCACCGGACGACGGTGGCGAGCAGCCGCCCGCCGGGACATCCTCGAGCGAACCCGGCAGCGAGGCACCGGACTTCCAGCAATCCCAGACGAACCCCGACGCACCGGAGGGTCAGCCGTGAACCGACGTGGTGGTCTCGGCCGTGGTCTCGCCGCACTGATCCCGCCCGGTGAGGGCGGACCTGCGGGCGGACCTGCGGACGACCGAGCCTGGCTCGCCGAGCTGCCGATCGGCTCGATCCAGCCCAACCCCCGCCAGCCCCGCGACGTCTTCGACGAGGACGAGCTCGAGGGGCTCGCCACCTCCATCCGGGACATGGGGCTGCTCCAGCCCGTCGTGGTCCGGCCGCTCGGCGGCGAGGCCTACGAGCTGATCGCCGGCGAACGGCGCCTGCGTGCGTCCAAGCTCGCCGGCCTCGAGCGGATCCCCGCGGTCGTGCGCCAGACCGACGACAGCGACCTGCTCAAGGAAGCGCTGGTCGAGAACATCCACCGGGTGCAGCTCAACCCCCTGGAGGAGGCGGCCGCCTACCAGCAGCTGCTCGAGGACTTCGACTTCACCCAGGAGGAACTGGCCTCCAAGCTCGGGCGCTCGCGTCCCGCCATCTCGAACGCGCTGCGCCTGCTGACCCTGCCGGGCGGGGTGCAGCGGCGGGTCGCCGCCGGCGTGCTGTCGGCTGGCCACGCCAAGGCGCTGCTGTCGCTGGCCGACGATCCGGACAAGATGGAGCGGCTCGCCACCCGGGTCGTCGCCGAGGGGATGTCGGTCCGCGCCCTCGAGGAGACCATCCGGCTCACCCTGCTCGAACCGGCGGATCCCAGCCGCTCGCGCGGTGGTGGTGCGGGGAAGATGAACGCACCGGGGCTCGTCGACCTCCAGCACGACCTCTCCGACGCCCTCAAGGCCCGCGTGCGCATCACCATGGGCGCCCGCAAGGGCAAGCTCCAGGTCGAGTTCACCTCCGTGGACGACCTCGAGCGCATCGTCGGCGTCATCGCCCGCGGTCTCGAGGACGGCTCGGACGTGCCCGCCGCCGCGGACCTCGCCGAGGACGTCCCGACGCCCGCGCCGGCACCGGTCCCGGCGCCTGGACCGGCCGACACGGCCGCGCCGTCCGCTCCCGCCGCATCGCGGTCGGAACCGTCCATCGAGGAGCAGCACCTCGACGCCGAGGTAGCCGTCTCCGCTGCCGAGGCGCCGTCGCCCCCGGCCGCGGTCGAGGACGCGGTCGAGGACGCGGAGGTGGCACCACCCACGTTCGCCGACGAACCGGCCCCACCGCCGCTCGCCGCCACCGCCCCAGCTCCCGCCCCGCTCACCGACGAGGCCGACGCCACCGACGAGGCTGACGTCGTTGACGAGGCTGACGTCGTCGACGAGGCCGACCTCCCGGCTGCGCAGGACCAGGTTGCGCCGGTCGACCTGCCGGCACCCCCGGATCATGCTGCGCCAGCCGACCTGACGCCGCCGTCCGGGCCCGTCGATCTGCCTGCGCCGGACTCCGGGCCCGTCGACCTGCCTGCGCCGGCCTCCGAGCTGGTCGACCTACCGCCGCCGACGTCCGGGCCGGTGGACCTGCCGCCGCCGACGTCCGGACCGGTGGACCTGCCGCCTCCCGGCGATCTGCCCCCACCCGACGCCGCACCGGCTGACCTGCCGCCGCCGGCCGACGACGACCGCTGACGACCGCCGGGCGACGACCGCCCGCGATCACCGACCGACGATCGTCGACCGCTGACGGCCTGCGGCCGGGTGTCGCGCCTGACCTCGTGACCTACCGCGGGAGGCGCTCCACCTCCCCGTCGGCGCGGCCGAGGAGCGCCTCGGTCGCCAGGTCCACGAACAGGCCCGTCTCGGCGACGCCCGGCAGCAGCGCGATGGCGACGTCCGCGGCCTCCGGGTCCTCGAGACCGCCCGGGTAGCGACAGTCGAGCACCGCGTTGCCGTTGTCGGTCCGGTAGCCGCCGTCGTCGCCACGGGCGGTCACCTCGAAGCCGAGCTCACCCAGCGCACGGGTGACCGGCCCGACGGCGAACGGGACCACCTCGACGGGGACCGCGAAGCTGTCGCCCAGCCGTTCCACGACCTTGTCGGTCGTCGCGATCACCACGAAGCGGTCCGCCATCGCCGCGACGACCTTCTCGCGCAGGAGGGCTCCGCCGCCACCCTTGGTCAGGGTCAGCTCCCGGGTCAGCTCGTCCGCGCCGTCGACCGCGAGGTCGAGCCGGGCGACCTCGCCGGGATCGAGCAGCCCGATCCCGAGCTCCCGGCACCGGGCTGCGGTCGTCTCGCTCGTCGGTACGCCGGCGACCTGCAGCCCGCGCTCCGCGACGGCCTCGAGGAAGTGCGTGACGGTCGAGCCGGTGCCGAGGCCCAGCCGCATCCCGTCCTCGACGAGCCCAGCGGCCGTTCGTCCGGCTGCTGCCTTGGCGTTCTCGCTCACGTTCTCGCTCACGTTCCGCTCCGTTCCACGTAGAACCACATCGGTGTGTTCCCGCAGGTCAGCGGGGGTTCTCGATGACGACCGTCATCGCCCCACCCGCGACGCGAGCACCCGGGACCGCACCGCGACCGCGTCCCGACGTCAGCCGGTCCGCCACCCGTCGAGGAGCAGCGGGAGCTCGCCGAGCCCCTCGAGCACGAGGTCGGGTTCGAGGTCCTCCGGCAGGTCCTGGAGGTGGCCCCAGGGGCCGCGCTTGAGCCAGCAGGTGCGCATCCCGGCCTCGGCGGCCGCGACCACGTCGTTGTCCACACGGTCGCCGACGTAGAGCAGGTCGCTCGGATCCGAGGTGCCGCACCGCGCGAGCACCGCGGCGAAGAACGCCGGGTCGGGCTTCTCCGCACCGAGCTCCTCGGAGGTGACCAGGTCGTCGCAGGGCAGCCCCAGCGCCCGCAGCTGGGCCGCACGCCTGGCGGGCTGGTTGCCGGCGATGACCACCGTGAACCCCAGCTCGCGCAGCTCCGCCAGACAGGCGCGCGCGTCCCCGTGCAGGTCCTCCTCGCGGAAGCCGCCGTAACGGCGCTCGTGTTCGTCCTCGAAGTCGCGCCACTCGACGTTGGGGGCGATCGCGGGGAACGCGACCTCGTGGTCCTCGCCCTGCACGATCGCGGCGCCGAGCACGGCCGCGAAGGTCAGCGGCGTGACGCCGAGGATGTCGGCCCACACCGCCCACACGCGGGTCTCGTCGATCAGCACCTCGCCGACGTCGAACACCACGATGCGCGGCGCTGGCCCGTCGGGGTCGGGCACCGCATCGCCGCCGACGAGCTCCTCGAGCTCGTCGAACGGGTCGGGCACGTCGAGGGGGACCTCCCCGGTGTGGCCCTGGGCCGGTCCGGGTGAGCTCACGGCGTCGCCTCGTCGGCGTCGCGGCTACCCGCCAGCGCGAGCTCGACCAGCGTCTCGCACAGGTCCGCGAAGTCGAGCCCGGCGGCCTGGGCGGCCAGCGGGACCAGCGACGTCTCGGTGAGCCCCGGCGAGGTGTCGAGCTCGAGCACGTGCGGGACCCCCGACGCATCGACGATCAGGTCGGCGCGGCAGATGTAGCGGCCCCCGATCGCGCGTTCGGCGGCGACGGCCGCCTCGGCGCAGGCGGCCGACACCGCGTCGTCGAGCCGTGCCGGCGCGTGGAACTCGGTCGCGCCGGCGGTGTAGCGCGCGGCGAAGTCGTAGGTGCCCTCCTTGGGCTGGATCTCCACCGCCGGCAACGCCCGGCCGTCGAGGACGGTGACCGCCACCTCGGTGCCGGCCACGAACGACTCGATCAGCACCGCGTCCGCGTAGGAGAAGGCCCCGACGATGGCTTGCGACAGCTTCGACGGGTCGTCCACGATGCTGAGACCCAGCGACGAGCCTCCGGTCGCTGGTTTGACCACCAGAGGACTGCCCAGCTCAGCGGCCACCCGGTCGACCACCGCGGCGGCGCCCATCTCGCGGAACGCCTGCTGGGAGAGCGTCACCCGGTCGGGCACGGACAACCCGGCCCGGGCGAACAGGCCCTGGGCGATCGGCTTGTTCCACGCCAGCGACGAAGCCAGCACGTCCGGGCCGGTGTAGGGCAGCCCGGTCAGCTCGAGCAACGACTGGATGGTGCCGTCCTCGCCGGCCGAACCGTGCAGGGCGAGGAACACCGCGTCGAAGCCGCCGTCCTCGAGGTTCGGTACCAGGTCCGCGTCGACGTCGAGGCTGACCACGTGGTGGCCGCGGTCGGTGAGCGCGTCCGCGACCCGCCCACCCGAGCGCAGGCTCACCTCGCGTTCGAGCGACAGCCCTCCGGCGAGGACCGCGATCCGGCTGGTCATCGGGGCTCCTGTCCTCGTGGTGCGGTGTGCTGTCCGGGACGGTTCCGCAGCGCCGGGGTGGCGCCGTCGCCGTAGACGGCCCGGACCAGTTCGAGCTCGTCGTGGAGCAGCTCACCGAAGCGCGTCACACCCTCGACGATGCGTTCGGGGGAGGGCTGGCTGTAACACAGGCGCAGCTGGTCGCCGCCGGAACCGTCGGCGTAGAAACCGCGGCCGGGGACGAAGGCCACCCGCCGCCCGATGGCCTTGGCCGCCAGGTCGTCGGTGTCGATACCCGCGGGCACGGTCATCCACACGTAGAACGCCCCCTCCGGGCGGGTCCAGGTGACCCCCTCGGGCATCTGCTCGTCGAGGGCGCCGAGCATCGCCTCCGCCTTCACCCGGTAGACGTCGCGGAAGGCGTCGATCTGTTCGCGCCAGGGCTGGGTCGCGAACCAGGTCTCGACCACCATCTGGGTCAGCGACGACGGGCACAGGTCGGCCGCCTCGCGCAGCAGCACGAGCTTGTCGCGCACCGGCGCGGGGGCGGCGATCCACCCGGTCCGCACGCCCGGCGCGAAGGTCTTGGACACCGTGCCGACGTAGATGGTCCGGTCCGGGATCAGCTCGCGGATGGAGGGGTAGACCTTGCCGGCGAAGTCCAGCAGCCCGTAGGGGTTGTCCTCGAGCACCATCAGGTCGTGACGTTCGGCGAGCTCGGCGAGCCGGTGGCGGCGCTCGACCGACAGCGACACGCCGCCGGGGTTCTGGTGGTTGGGGATGACGTAGACGAACTTGACGCGTCGCCCCTCGCGCGCGAGCTGCGCCAGCAGGTCCTCGAGCAGGTCGACCTGCATCCCGTCGTCGTCGAGCGGCACGTGCCGGACGTCGGCCTGGCAGGAGGTCAGCGCCCCGATGCCCCCCACGTAGGTGGGGCCCTCGGCGACGACCACGTCGCCCGGGTCGAGGAAGCACGAGGCCACCAGCTCGAGCGCCTGCTGACCGCCGGCGGTGACCACCAGCTCGTCGGCGTGGGCGGCCACGCCCTCGTGGCCCATGACGGTCACCAGCTGTTCGCGCAGCTCCGCCCGGCCCTGCCCGACGCCGTACTGCAGCGCGGTCGTGCCCGATTCGCGCACGACCCGGGCGACCACCTCCTCGACGGCGCCGAGGTCGAGCGACTCGACCGCGGGGTTGCCGCCGGCGAACGAGACGATCTCCGGGCGGGACGCCACCGCGAACAGGGCCCGGATGGCCGACGCCGACATCCCCCGCACGCGGGCGGCGTAGCGCTCGAGGTAGGGATCGGTGTCGAGCCGCACGGACGCCTCGTGGTGGGTCGGTTCTCGCGGCCCGCGGATCGCGGGTCGTCGCTCGCGGCCCGCGCGGGGCGGTCGCTGCCGGCCGGACGACGCCCCTCGGACGTGGACGGCCCGCCGGTAGCATCAGCGTACGGGACCGGTGCCGGCAGCCCGCCACGCTGGACCCGCCGCTGGACCTCGCACGACGAGGACGAGGATCCCCACGTGGAGCCGCTGGAGCAGGTCATCGAGCCGGTCTCGGCGCCGGAGCGACGCGTCGCGGCCGGTGGCTGGCGACGTGGCGCGGTCGGGGTCGCGCTGGGTATCGCCGCGGGGGCGCTGGTCGCGGCGGTCACGCCGCGCGACCACCTCATCGACCGTGCCGCCCGACGCCGACGCATGGACCGTGCGCACGGGGAGGGCTGAGCGTGTCCCGCCGCCTGCGCCCGCTGACCGGGGACGACGTCGAGCAGCTCCCGCTGCCCTGCCGGTCGTGCCTGGTCTGGGAGCTCGGGGCTGCCTCGCCGTCCTCGCGGGTGGTCACCAGCGTCGGTGGCGGCGCCGGGTACGCCTCGCCGGCGGGGGGATCCTCACCCGCGGCCGCGGCCGGCGACGGTCCGAGCGCCACCACCTCGCCGTCCCAGCCGCAGGTCCGCAAGCAGGCGTGGGTGTCGGCCCAGGTGCAGGACGGTCACCCGCCGGGCCGGATCGTGTGGATCGACGACGAGGTGGCCGGCTACGCCCTGTTCGCGCCGTCGCGGGCGTTCGCGCCGCGACGCCCGCCCGTGCCCCGCGCCTCGCACGACGCGTTGCTGCTCGCCACGGTGTGGGTCGACCCGTTCTACCGCGAGTCCGGCCTCGGCCGGCTGCTGGTGCAGGCCGCGATCAAGGACGCCCTCCGTGCCGAGGCGCCCGCCGTGGAGGCCTACGGCGACCGCCGCTTCATCGAACGCGGCTGCGTCCTGCCGGTGACCTGGCTGCTCCACGAGGGCTTCGAGGTCCACCGCGAGCACCCGCGCACGCCGCTGCTGCGCCTGGACGTCAAGCGCACCGTCCGGTGGGCGGAGTCGCTCGAGCACGCCCTCGAGGAGGTGCTCGCCGCGCTGCCGCGGCGCCGTCCCCAGCCGGTCCGCGAGGGCGGGCGGCTACCTCGTGGCGTCCCCGAACCGCAGCGGACCACACCGCACCCGGCGTCCACCGAACCGAGGTACGCTCCCGCCGATCCTCTCGACGTCGAGACACCTCCGGCTCGTTGAGCCGCCGTGCCGCACGTCCCGTCGGACCCGGTGTCGCCCCGGCCCCCCGACGACCACTCCCGCGACGGACCCCGCCGTGCGCAGCTACCTCGACCTCGTCCGCCACCCCGATGCCCGCTGGCCGCTGATCACCTCGACGTTCTCGCGGGTCACCCCCGGGATGATCGCGCTGGCCCTGGTGCTGGCCACCCGCGAGGAGGGCTACTCCTACGCCGTCGCGGGCCTGGTCACCGGTGCCCACCAGGTCGGGGTCGGCCTCGGCTCGCCGTTCCAGGGCAAGCTGGTCGACCGGTTCGGGCAGACCGTCGTGCTGGTCCCGGACGCGTTCGGGTACGCGATCGGCTGCATCGGCCTGGCGCTGCTGATCGCCGCGCAGGCGCCGGTCGCGGCGCTCGTGGCCGTCGCCGTGCTCACCGGCGTCGTCTACCCACCCACCACCGCGTGCGCCCGGGTGGTGCTCTCGCGGCTGTTCCCCACCGGTCAGCTGCGCGAGACCGCCTTCGCGGTGTCCTCGATCGCGGTGGAGATCGGGTTCATCGCCGGACCGCTGGCGGCTACCACGATCGCGGTCCGATCCTCGGCCCGGTACGCGGTCATCCTCGCAGCCGTGCTCGCCCTCGTCGGCGCGCTCGGGTTCGCGTGGACCCGCGCGTCGCGGACCACCGCCCGCCGCGACGTCGCCGCGACCGGCCGCGGTGGTGCGCTGCGCCAACCGGGCGTGCGGGTCATGGTGGTCGCGCTCGGGTTCGTCGCGGTCGTGTTCGGCGCGATCGACGTCGTGCTCCCCGCCGTGGCCGAGTTCGCCGGTGAGCCCGACTCGGCCGGCCGGCTGGTCGCGGCCATCGCCGGCGGTTCGCTGGTCGGCGGCGTGGTCTACGGCTCACGGATGTGGCCCGGCGCGCTCCGCGACCGTCTGCGGGTGGTCCTGGTGATCCTGGGGTTGTCGCTGGGGCTCGTGCCGCTGGCCCTGCCGAGCCTCGGGATGTTCCAGGCCGCGCTGTTCCTCGGCGGGTTGTTCCTCGGCCCGGCCACGATCGTGGCCTTCCAGCTCATCGACGACCTGTCGCTGCCCGGCACGCAGACCGAGGCGCAGTCCTGGACCCAGTCCGCCGTCGTCATCGGTGTGGCCGGCGGCGCGACGCTGGCCGGGTCGGTGGTGGAGACCGCCAGCCCCGAGCTCGCGCTCTACCTCGGTGCCGGCAGCGTCGGCATCGGCGCGCTGGTGGTGTTCCTGGCGGCGAGGTTGCTCGTGGTCCCGTCCACCCACGACGACTGGGCCGTGGAGGGTCCGGTCGTGCGCACGCCGGCGACGCCGGAGGACGCGAGGCTCGGCGTCGGGGTCAGCGAGGAGGTGGTCCGTGGGGTCGCCGCGGAGCGTCCGGTCCCGCGCCGTCGCCGCGCCACCCGTCGCACGCGGCGCGAGGAACGCTCCCGCTGAGGGCGTCGTTCAGGCGGCGCGCAGCCCGTCGCCGACCAGGAACGTCTGCAGGGCCTCGGCGAGGGCGGCGGCGATGCGTCGCTGGTGGGCGGGCTCGAGCAGGAGCCGGCCCTCCTCGGGGTGGGTGAGGAAGCCGGGCTCGACGATGACGGCGGGGGCCCGTGACTCGCGCAGCAGCGAGGTGGTGGAGGGGTGGGTGCGGCAGTTGGGCGTGCCGGTGGCGTCCACGACCGCGTCCACGGCGAGCTGGGCCAGCATCCGACCCCGTTCGGAGACGTACCCCTCGGTGCCGAAGTAGTACGCGGCGGCCCCCCGGGCGGCGGTCGAGTCGACCCCGTTGCCGTGGATGGAGAGGATGACCTCGACGTCCTCGGCGTTGGCGAGCTGGGCCCGGTCGGACGGGGTCGGCGAGGTGGCCGGCCCGCGAGCGAGGACGACGTGGGCGCCGAGCGCGGACAGCCGCCCCTCGAGCAGGGCGGCGATCTGCCAGGTCATCTCGTGCTCGGCGGTGCCGTCGGGCGCGACGATGCCGGGCAGCTCGGGGCTGTGACCGGCATCGACCATGATGCGGGCGCCGGCGAGCGACGTCCGGCGCGACGGTCGACGCAGCTGTTCACGCTCCCGGACGGCGTAGGCCGGCGCCGACTGGTGGGTGCGGTGCAGCCGCCGCAGCACGTCGAGGGTGGACGGGCCCGTGATGCCGTCGACCTCCAGCCCGACGTTGAGCTGGAACTCGCGGACCGCGTCGAAGGTCTGGGTCCCGTACAGACCGTCGTCGTAGCCGGCGTCGAACCCGAGGCGGTTGAGCCGCCGTTGCAGGTCGCGGACGTCGTCGCCGTACAGGGCGGGCCGGGTGACGTAGAGCATGCGGTCGCCGAGCCGGTAGCCCGCCGCGACCAGGGACCGCCAGGTGTCGGGTCCGACGATGCCGTCCGCCTGGAGGCCGCGCTGCTGCTGGAAGGCGCGGACCCGCTCCAGCGTCGTGTCGTCGAACCGGCCGAGGTCGTCGGGGTCGCAGGACAGACCCAGCGCCGTCAGGCGGCGTTGGACGTCCTCGACCTCGGCCCCGACGGACCCGTGCTGGATGGCGATCATCGGCGAGGGAGCGTAGGGCCTCCAGCTGAGAGGGACCTGAGACGTCCGGCCCCCCGGGGTCCTACGCGGACGGCACCGCTGAGGTCGTGGCGTCGGCGACCTCGACCCGCAGGAAGTCACGGACCCCGAAGGTGCGGTGCATCCGCTGCTCCTTGGCGGGGAACAGCCGATCCGCCTCGTGCCCGATCAGGAACGTCGGCTGGTGCAGCGTCACCGTCCGACCTTCGTGCTCCAGGGTCGCCGTGCCGCCCGCCCGCAGGTTGCGGACCCAGTCGACATCGGGCCCGTACGGCAGCGCGAAGACGAAGCCGCCGTCGCTCGGTACGGCGACCACCGGGGTGCGGTAGGCCGTGCCCGTCCTGCGACCGGTGTGGTTCACGACGGACGCCCACGCGCCGGGTCGACCGGCCTGCCGCAGCTGCCGTGGGTTGGTGACGTCCCGGTTGAAGCGCCGGATGCGGTCCTGCACGGGACGGAACTTGGTCCGGAAGGCGGCGACGAACCCGATCCACAGCACGGCGCCGACGCCGGCGGTGACCGCGATCCAGGGCAGGGTGTGCGACATGGCGGCGCTCCGATGGTCGGTCGTCGTACGACGTAAGGTTTCCGTACGCCGTAAGACTGGCATACACCGTAAGGATGGTCAAGGGGCGGTCGGAGTGCCGTCGGGACGAGCGCGACGGCTCAGCCCCGCGCGCGCCGACGTTCGAGCCCGTCGAGCAGGACGTCGAGCCCGAACTCGAACTCGGCCTGGTCGTCGCACCAGCCGAGCGCGCCGTCCTCGCCGTGCGTGACCTCGGCCAGCATCCCGATCAGGTACGGGAACCGGTCGGCGACCTCGGCGAGCATCGCCATGGCCTCATCACCACCGATGTCGGGGTCGGCCGGGACGAACAGCTCCTGGGTGAACCCGAGCGCACGGCTGCCGAGCGCGTGCAGCGCGTGGTGGGCGAGGTCGTAGGAGAACCCCCCCTCGATCAAGGTGCCGAGCACCCGGTCGAACCACGCGATGATCGTGGGGTTCATCTCGGTGCGGGTCTCGAGGACCGCGGGCGCCCAGGGGTGGCGCAGCATGACCGTGCGGGCGGTGAGGATCCGTGCCCGGAGGGCTGCCTGCCAGTCGTCCGCGGCGGCGGCGAGGTCGGCGGCCCGCACGGCCTCGTGCGCCTCGGCGACCACCACCTCGGCGATGCCGTCGAGCAACGCCTCCTTGTTGGCGACGTGGTGGTAGAGCGACATCGCCTCGACGCCGAGCGCCTGGGCGACCCGCCGCATGGTGAGGGCAGCGATGCCATCCCGGTCAGCGAGGTCGATCGCGGCACGCAGGACCCGCGCCCGACTGAGCGGGACGCGGGGCGCGACCTCGGCGTCCAGATCGGTCCGAGCGGGCATGGCCACCTCCGCTCGGGGACCGTACCCGTACGTGGTAAGGCGGTGGGCCCGGGGCCGCGCGTGCCGCCGGCGACGCACAGCTGAGGTATTCCCTCCCAGGAATACGTGTGGTAGCGTGGAGCCCATGGACGCGACCACCTTCGCCGCCCTCGGCGAACCCAGTCGGCTCGAGATCGTCGAGCTGCTCCGTCGCCGACCGTTCGCGGTCGGCGACATCGCCGAGGCGCTCGGCATCCGCCAACCGCAGGTGTCCAAGCACCTCAAGGTCCTGCGCGAGGCGGGCGTCGTCGACGTCGAACCGGTGGCCCGCAAGCGCATCTACCGCCTCGAGCCGACCGCGTTCGAGGAGCTCGCCGACTGGACCCGGTCCTTCCAGGTGCTGTGGGAGCAGCGGCTGGACGCCCTCGAGGACGTCCTCGCCGACCTGCAGCACGAGCACGAGGACGGGCGACCCGGCGACGACGAGGAGGCAGCGACGTGATCACCCAGCTGTTCAAGGCCACCCAGGAGCACACCTTCGAACGCACCTACGCGGCGCCCATCGCCGACGTCTGGCGTGCGTGGACCGACCCGGACCTGCTGCGCCGGTGGTGGGGACCGGAGGACACCACCGTCCCCGAGTGCGAGGTGGACCTCCGCGTCGGCGGGCGCCTGTGGATCGTCATGGAGGGCGGCGAGGCGATGGGCAAGTACGCCGGGACCCGGTGGCCGCTCGAGGGCACCTTCACCCGCATCGAGGCACCGCACCGTCTGGCCTACGACGCGAGGTCGTGGACCGAGGGCGAGGAGGCTGCGACCATCACCCACGTCAACGAGATCGA
>CAYSTY010000042.1:0-9623 GCA_964433685.1 uncultured Actinomycetota bacterium
CGTTCGACTCCTGCGCGATCCGGGCCCGCAAGGCCGTCGGCGACCTCCAGAACGTGGAACAGATCGCCGTCTGACCTCCGACGGTTCGCACCGTCGGTGACTGCGACCCGCTGCGGCTACGCGCAGCCCGGGACCTCGAGGAACTGCGAGGTGTCGACGTGATCGAGCGGGACGGCCTGGCCGGCTCGGGCGTGCCGCCAGCCTTCCTGCGCGTCACCCCGGGCACCGCCGATCGAACGGATCGATCCGGCGTCCTTGCCCTCTCACTCTAAACTCTTTAGAGTCGGCTCCATGGCCCTCGAGACCGACGCCCTGATCGTCCTCACGCCGCTGGAGCGCGGTCGTCTGCTGCTCTCGGTCGCCGAGGACCAGTGGTTCGATCGCAAGAGTGGACGCGTGAGTCCACGGGATCTGGCGAACACGTTCATCGCGCTGGCGAACGCCGAGGGAGGTCTCGTCGCCATCGGGTTGCACGACGGGGCGCTGTCAGAGATCCCTTCGACCGGGTCGGAGAACTCGCTCCGTCAAGCTGCAGTCGATCACACCCTTCCGACGATCCGGGTCCGGTTCGACGCCGTAGACGTGGAGGTCGAGGACCAGATCGGACGGGTCCTCCTGGCGCAGGTGCTGCCGAGCGACCTCCTGCACACCAACGTCCGGGACGAGGTGTTCCTCCGGGTCGGGGATGAGAACCGGCGGCTCACCTTCGAGCAGCGCCGAGAGCTCGAGTTCGACAAGGGACAGAGCAACTTCGAGCTCACCCCGACGCGGTGGCTCGAGTGGGGCGACCTGGACGCCGAACTGCTGGAGGAGTTGGCTGACCGACTGGGCGCTCGTGACTCGAGCCGCCTCCTGCTCGCCAGGGGTCTGGAGCGACGTGCGGGAGAGCTCACCGTGGGGGCTGCGCTGCTGTTCTCCGAGCACCCCGAGGCAGAGCTCCCGGCCGCGCACGTCCGTGTGCTGCGCTATCGCGGACGGGAGCGTCGGACCGGACGCCGCCAGCAGATCGTCGAGGACATCCGGGTCGAGGGTCCGCTGTCGCGCCAGATCGAACAGGCCCGCGAACACATCGCGCGACTCTCCCCGGTCCGGCGTGCGTTGGACCAGCGGGGCCGGTTCACGGATGCATCCGCCATCCCCGCCGATGCCTGGTTGGAGGGTGTCGTCAACGCCGTCACCCATCGTTCCTACAGCATCATGGGAGACCACACCAGGGTCGAGATCTTCGACGACCGCATCGAGATCACCTCCCCCGGTCGGTTCCCCGGCGTGGTGGACCTGGGCGCTCCGGAGCACGTGACGCGGTTCGCCCGCAACCCCCGCATCGCCCGGGTCCTGTCGGATCTGGGCTACGGCCAGGAGTTGGGTGAAGGCATCCGTCGGATGTTCGACGAGATGCGTCTGGCGGGGCTCCCGGAACCGGAGTACCGCCAGACCGCCGGGAGCGTCACACTCACCCTGCCGGCCGATCCCGTTGACCGGGACCTCGAAGCGCGGCTCTCCGGCGAGGCGCGTCGACTCGTTCGCTCGTTGCGGGACGCGGGCAACCTCTCCACCGGAGAACTCGTGCGCATGGATGGCCGTTCGCGGCCGTCGGTCCTGCGTGACCTCGAGGAGTTACGAGATGCCGGCGTGATCGAGTGGGTGGGCACGTCGAGGAAGGACCCGCGGGCCTACTGGCGCTTGCCGACGTGATCGATCCGGGCTCTCATCTACTCTCAACCGAGCTTGAGAGCGCGCTTCAGAGCGGGGTCAGCCGGTCGCGTCGCGCAGCTGGGCAGCCGTCCGCTCCTGGTTCGCTGCCACGGTAGCGTTCGGCACATCCGGACCTGTCGAGGCATCGTTGACCGACCGCCGCGCCCTGCTCGGTGATGCCTCGCCGCAGGAGCTCGCGGAGCTGTTCCGCCGCGTCCCCGCCCTCGACGCCGTGGTGGCGCGACCGGGCGGCCAGCGTGTGCCGGTGGGTGGGTGGACGGGCGAGTTCCGCGCGGTCACGTCACCTCGCAACCTCGACGAGCTGGCCGAGGTGCTCGCCGACCGGTCGATCGTCGTGGCCACCCTGCTGGAGGCGACCTCGGCGCAGCTCCAGCTGGTACAGCTCGTCAGCTGGCACGGCGGTTCGCTGAGCTACCAGCAGGTCGTCGACGAGGCCGGCGAGGAGGCAGCCGCCGAGCTCGACGCCGACGCCGACGTCCTGACGCAGCTGCTGCTCGGCCACCGCCGGTCCACCTGGTTGACGCTCTTCCCCGGCGTCGACGAGGTCATCGAGACCGAGGGCTCCAGCCTCCGGCCGGGGTTGGACGCGCTCAACAGCGACGTCATCGGCGCCATGCTCCGCAACCTCGGCCACCGCAAGCCCCCCACCCGCAAGGCGGAACGGATCGAGCTGCTCGTCCGCCACCTGCGCGACCCGGCGGCACTGCGCGCCACGATCGACGGACTGCCCGGACCGGCACGTGCGATGTTCCACCAGCTCCTCGAGGACCATCCCCGGTCCACGTACGAACTCGATCCGGCCTACCGGCGCCGGTACTCGTCGTACGGCGGCCGCACGCCCGCGACCTCGCCGTTGCAGGTGCTCGAGGACCACGGGCTCGTCAGACTCGGCGTCTACGGCAGCGAGGTCCACGTGTGGACGGACGTCGAGGTGGCGTTGCGGGGGCGGTTGTTCGAGACCTGGCCGCAGCCGCCGGCGCTCGAACCGGTGCCGCTCGATCCCACCGTGCCCGCCCTGCCGCCGATCGTCGCCACCTTCGACCGGCTGCTCGCCCTGTGGGCCGCCACCCCGGCCGAGGGGCTCGCGTCGGGCGGCATCGGCGTGCGTGCGGTCAAGGCCGCCGCCAAGACGCTGGGGGTGGCGTCCACGACCGTGGCCACGTTGGCGGCCATGGCGGTGCAGCTCGGCCTCCTCGGGACCGTGACCCTCGTGCCGGCGGCTCGTCGCGGGCGTGGCTGGACCCCGGCGAAGGACGGGTGGGCGCCGACGCCGCTGCGCGCCGAGTGGCAGCAGCTGCACCCGGCGCTGCGCTGGTCGCACCTCGTGCACGCCTGGCGCGACGCACGCCTGCTCGACGAGTCGGACGGGCTCCCCAACCGCGTCGTCGCCTCCGACGAGCTGAGCTCCGTCGCCGAGGCTCGCCGCCGCGTCCTCGACGTCCTCGTCGAACTGCCCGAGGACACCGGCGTGGACGCCGCCACGCTCGCCCGCCACCTGTCCCTGCGTCACCCCTTCCACGTGGACGACGAGGTGGCGCCGGGCATCATCGCGGTGCTGCGGCTGCTCGGGCTGGTCGCCGAGCAGGGTCCGGTCGGGTTGACCCCGCTCGGTCGGCAGGTCCTGACCGCGCCGGCCAGCGTCGCCGAGGTCCTCGGTGCGGGGGCGGACAGCTTCATCGTGCAGCCCGACCTGACCATCATCGCGCCGCCCGACCTCGAGGCTGGCCTGCTCGCCCGCCTCGACGACTACGCGATCTGCGAGTCCGCCGCCGGCGCCCGCATCTACCGCCTCGACGAGGCGCGCCTCGCCCTGGCGCTCGACGCCGGCGCGTCCGCCGAGACGATCGTGGCCTTCCTCGCCGACCACAGCAGCGTCGAGCTGCCCGCGACGGTGGAACGTCTGGTGGGCGATGTCGCCCGGCGTCACGGGACGCTGCGCGCCGGAGCGGCGACCTCGTACCTCGTCAGCGAGGACCCGGCGCTGCTAGGCCGTGCCGTCGCGGTCCGACCGGCGAAGCTGCGGGCGTTGGCCCCGACGGTGGCGGTGTCCACGTTGGCATCCGACAAGCTCGTCGAGGTGCTGCGCGGCAAGGGACTGATGCCCGTCGCCGAGGGCGAGGGCGGCGAGGCGGTCCGGCTCGAGGACCACGCCGGCGAGCCCGTCCTCGCGACCGACCACCTGCCGTCGCTGGAGGCGCCGACGGACGACACGACGCGGATGCTGCGACGGGCGCGCGCGCTCGTCCGCGGGTGACAACCGGGCTGAACCAGGCAGCCAGGAGGGAGCAGGTGTGGATCCATCCAACCCGCTGATCGTGCAGTCCGACCGCACCGTCCTGCTCGAGGTGGCGAGCCCGAAGGCCGGTGACGCCCGGGTCGCGCTCGCGCGGTTCGCCGAACTCGAGAAGTCGCCCGAGCACGTCCACACCTACCGGCTCAGCCCGCTGTCGCTGTGGAACGCCGCGTCGGCGGGCCTCGGGGCCGACGACGTCGCGGCGACGCTCGAGACCTACGCGAAGTACCCGGTCCCGCCCTCGCTGCTCGTCGACGTCCGCGAACAGATGGAGCGCTACGGACGTCTGCGGATCGTCCGCGACGACGACACGGGCGAGCTCGCCCTGACCGCGGCCGCATCCGACGTCCCGCTCCTCGAGGAGGTCGCCCGCGACCGGCACGTCGCCGCGCTGCTGCGCGACCGGCTCGACGAGCGTCGGTGGACGCTCCGCCTCGGGGACCGGGGCACGCTCAAGCAGGCGCTGCTCCGGCTCGGCTGGCCGGCGGACGACGAGGCGGGCTACAGCGACGGGGCCGCCCTCGACGAGCTCGACCTGACCTGCGAGCTGCGCTCCTACCAGCGGGACGCGGTCGCGTCGTGGTGGGCCGGCGGGTCGGCCGCCGGCGGCAACGGCGTGCTCGTGCTGCCGTGCGGGGCCGGCAAGACCGTCATCGGGCTGGCCGCACTGGCGCAGGCCGGGGCGCACACGCTCGTGCTCGCCACCTCGATCCTGGCGGCGCGGCAGTGGATCTCCGAGCTGCTCGACAAGACCGACATCGACCCCGAGCTGGTCGGCGAGTACTCGGGGGAGCGCAAGGAGGTCCGTCCGATCACGGTCGCCACCTACCAGGTGGTGACCTGGCGGGACCCGAACGTGCCCGAGGACGCCGACCTCGCATCGGTGCACCCCCACCTCGGCTTGTTCGACCAGCAGCAGTGGGGGCTGGTGGTCTACGACGAGGTCCACCTGCTGCCGGCGCCGGTCTTCCGCGTCACGGCACGGATCCAGGCGGTCCGTCGGCTCGGGCTCACCGCGACGCTCGTGCGCGAGGACGGCCGTGAGGGGGACGTGTTCAGCCTCATCGGCCCGAAGCGCTACGACGCGCCGTGGCGTGAGCTGGAGGCCCAGGGCTGGATCGCACCGGCGGTGTGCACCGAGGTCCGCGTGGACCTTCCCGAGGCCGAGCGCATGCCCTACGCGACGGCCGAGCCACGGTCGCGCTACCGGCTGGCTGCCACCTCCGGCGCGAAGCTCGCGGTCCTCGAGGAGCTGGTCGCTCGCCACCGTACGGACCGGATCCTGGTGATCGGTCAGTACCTCGACCAGCTGCGCGAGGTGGGCCGCTTCCTCGATGCACCGGTGATCACCGGACAGGCCGCGCAGTCGGTCCGTGAGGAACGTTTCGCGGACTTCCGCGACGGTCGCCTGCCGGTGCTGGTGGTGAGCAAGGTGGCCAACTTCTCGCTCGACCTGCCCGAGGCCAACGTCCTGGTGCAGCTCTCGGGCGCGTTCGGGAGCCGGCAGGAGGAGGCGCAGCGGCTCGGACGCATCTTGCGACCGAAGGCCGACCAGGGCCAGGCGCACTTCTACACCGTGGTCGCGCGAGAGACCGTCGACCAGGAGTTCGCCGCCAAGCGGCAGCGGTTCCTCACCGAGCAGGGCTACGCCTACGACATCGTCGACGCCGACGTCTGAGCTGAGCCGTCGAGGACGGCGTGCCCTTCGCGCCGCGCGTCGCCGCTGCCAGCCGGAACGGTCGATGGCAGGCTCAACGACGCGATGAGCCCGTCGAGGTTCTGGACGGCCCGAGGTGAGAGCTCGATGCGGGGCACGACCTACAGTCGATCGAGCGGGATGGCCTGGCCGGCTTGAGCCTGTCGCCAACCTTCCTGCGCGTCATCCCAGGCGCCGTCGATGCCCTCGAGGAGGGCGGTGATGTTGGCCGCGTCGGGTTCGGCCTCGAGAGGACGCCGTCGGCGTTGACGGTGACGAACAGGCCCACGGACGACCTGTCTGGGACGTGAGGTAGCTCAGCCCCGGCAGCGGCGTGGGTTCACCGTCTCGGTGGACACGGTCCGCTTCCAGCCGCACGAGCCGCACAGGTCGTAGGTCGATCGTTCCGCGGCGCCGTAGCCGCCGTGGATGAACAGCGCCAGCTGGGTGGCCGAGGGCAGCCGTACGAGATGGCCGGCGCACGCCGGGCGTGGGCAACATGACGGGGCGGGGATCGGCAGCCACCGTCCCCACTCGTGACGACGTCGTCCACCAGCGGCGGTGTCGAACAGTCGCGCGGTCACCTCGTGGCCTCCGGGCTGGATGCGGCCGGGTCGTATCCGGACGATGACGCAGACGATCCAGGTCGTGCGTTCGCGTCCAGCGGCTCGAGAACCGTCCCGCGATCATCGCAGACCGCGCCTTCGTTCCGTCCGAACCTCCACTGTCCTCTGGTTGCGGCCGGCTCGGCGAGGTGACTCGGATGTCCGCGTGGAGGCAGCCGCTATCGCGGTCAGGCAGGTGGCCAGCGTTGCGCACCGTGGAGGATGCGCAGGACCAGCACGACGCTCGCTTCGATCCGGTAGATGACGAGGTAGGGCGTTCCGCGGACCACCAGCTCACGGGTCGCTGGGACGCGACCGGGTCGTCCGATCGCCGGATGGTCGGCGAGCCGCGCGACGGCGGCATGCAGGGCGTCACCGACGTCGATCGCTGCCCTCGGGTCACGCTCGGCGATCCACTCGAGTTGCGCGCTCAGGTTGTGAACGGCCTCGGGGAGCCACTCGATCTTCACGCGGGGCGGCCGGCCGCCTGCTGTTCGATCACCGCGCGTTGTCGTTGCCAACTCGAGTGCACCGACTCGTGAGACAGGCGTGACGTGGCAGGGTCGTCAGCCTCGGCGAGCGCGTGCTCGACCTCGCCGCGGAACCAACGATCGTGTTCCCTGAGTTCACGGTCGCGGTGCACGGCGTCCTTCATCAACACACGGAGCAGCTGGGCAGCGGTCCGCTCCTGGTTCGCTGCCACCTCGGCGAAGTCGGCCTTGAGCTGGTCATCGACGCGGAACGTGAAAGTGCCCTCGGCCACGACCTACCTCCCTGTGTTACTTGTGATGTACCGATGGTAACCACGAGGAGCTGACCCTGCGGCAGCGATCGAAGCCGGATCGGCAGCGGTCGTGTCGCGGGAGCGAGGCGCGGTCGCGCCAGCACGACCTCGGCGTTCCTCTGACGCGACGATGGCGCGCTGCCGCGACATGGCAGGGTGGGCGGGCGGCCGCATTCCGGGTGCGCCCAGCCTGGGTGGGTGCAGTTCGTCCGGGTGGGTGCGCGAGCCCCGGCTGGCCGTGCCCTGATGCACCCGCTCGGGGTAGATGCACCCACCAGTCGGCGAGGTGGTTCGTGTCGGCGATCGGCGCGGTGTCGCGTGAGCGGGACATGGTCGCGCCAGAGCGACCTCGGGGTCTGTCTGGCGCGACGGTGGCGCGCTCCCGCGACAGGCAGACGCACGGCGGCGCCCGCGGCGCGGTGTGCGCTGGCTCGTTCCAGCCGTCTGCTCCCCCGCACGGTTCCGCGGTTCAGCCTCGCGACGCGAGCCGACGTGCGTAGCTACAGCCACGTCCGGTGGGAGTCGGACGGGGGGCTCCGGGAGCTCGGAGCGACGCGAACGAGATCCGGGGTGAGTCGACCCGGATCGGTCCGCTCGTGCCGCCCGACCGGCCGGAGCCACCGGGGCGGCGGCAGCAGCCGTCGGCCCAGGCGGTGGCGGTCCGTGGGCGGGCCGTCCGGCTGGAGATCACCCGATGCGATCCACCTCGACGCTGACCCCCGTCCGTTCCCGCGCGCTGGTCGCGGTGCTGCTGTTCGCGCTGCTGGCGGCGCTCGCGCCCGCGTTGCCGTCGCTCGCGCAGGAGGAACCGGAGCCGACCCCGTACCCCGGCTACCTCGACGTCACCCCCGGGGTGGTGGCGCCCGGTGGTACCCCGCTCGTCGACCTGGAGGCCGTGCCCCACTCCGGTCGGACGCCGTTCTTCACCGCCGGCACGACCGTGCGGATCGTCGACTCGCTCGGCGAGGTCGTGGCGACACCGGCGGCGACGGTCACCGGGCCGTTGACGGCCACGTTCACGCCGCCGGGCGACCTCGCGGAGGGCGACCACGAGGTGCAGGTCGTCTCGGACGGTGTGCAGGCGGTGGGCTACCTCGGCGTGTGGGCGCCGTGGGAGGAGGGGGAGTGGCTCGGCCTCCGCGCCGGCAGCGTCCTCCCCGGGGACACCGAGGTCACGTTCGTCGCGTCGGCGGCCTACCTCGGGGCCACGGTCACGGTCGAGGAGGCGGTCATCCACCGCTCCACCGACGACGACCTGGAGGAGATCGACCTCACCGCCTCGGCGAGCTTCGCGCGCACCGACGCGGGCCGCGGCGTGCTCACCCTGCCCGAACCGCTGCAGGCGGGTGACGACCTGTCGGTCGAGCTGGCCAGCGACGGCCACACCTTCACCGGCTCGGCGTACGTCACCTTCCCCGACGTCTGGTCCGACGACGATCCGTTCCTCGTCGGGTCGGTGGTCGGCGAGCACATCACGCTCCACTCGGAGGGCTTCGCCTTCACCGGCGACGAGACCGTCCGGCTGCGCACCTTCGGTCAGCCGATCCCTCGCGGTGCGCTCGGTCAGCCGCAACTGATGGGTGACCACGAACTGCGCATCCCGCTGACCGCCGAGCTCGACCTCGGCAGCTACGACGTGGTCACCGTCACGCCCGACGGCGACCGGTACGTGACCGGCATCCGCGTCGAACAGGCCGGCGCCCGGCTCGGCAGCGACCGCACCTTGGTCCGCTCCGAGCGGTTCATCGACCGGGCCGGTGACGTGTTCCTGGATGGCTTGGGGCAGAACTGGACCGACCAGACCACTGTCGAACTGGTGAGCGAGAACGGCGAGGACGTCATCCCGGTGGATGTCGAGCTCTGGTCCTCATCGCCGGTGCGTCAGTCGCTCTACGGCGAGGTCGACCTCGAACACGCGGCCGATGGGCGCTACCTGGTCCGGATCACCACGGGTGACCACGTCGACGCGACCAACAGCGTCCGCGTCAAGGGCCCGTACGTGTCCGCCTGGGAGGATGGTGGGGAGGTGGTGTACGTCGACGCGGTCGGCTTCGAGTTCGAAGCCGGAGCACGGGTGACGGTCCTCGATCGTGCCGGCGAACCCGTTGGCACGACCGTCGTCGAGGCGGACGACGCAGGCGGCGAGCTGATGCAGGCCCGGGTTCCGACCGACGGCGACCTCGCCGACGAGGTCCACACCGTCGAGGTCACCCAGGGCGACCGGCTGATCCGGGGCCGCTTCGATCCGTACTCGCAGTTCTCGTTGCGGGTCGTGCCGAACGCGGCACCGGCGGGGACCAGTGAGTTCCAACTGGTCGCTGAGGACGGTCTGCTGTCCGACACGCCCCTGACCGACACCGAGGGGTTCGTGCGTAACTGGCACTGGCGACACTTCCCGGGTCAGCTGCCAGAACGCGTCAGCGACGAGGTCGCGATCCAGCGCTACCCGGGCGGGCTACCCGACGGGCAGTACAGCGTCTACCTCGACGACGACGGCGTCCACGGGTGGGGCTCGATGACGGTCGGCGA
>CAYSTY010000042.1:9723-12361 GCA_964433685.1 uncultured Actinomycetota bacterium
GCGTCTACCTCGACGACGACGGCGTCCACGGGTGGGGCTCGATGACGGTCGGCGAGGGTGCCACGTGGCCCGAGCTGTTCGCCGACCCCTACCGCTACGACGTCGGTGAGCTGCCGGGCACGGTCACCCTGGTCGCCGAGGGGTTCGAGGTCGACGACGAGGCCGAGCTGTCGGCGGTCCTGTACGGCTACGACTGGGACAGCGACGACGAGGTGGAGATCGACGGCGTCGGCGCGGTGACCCGTGTCGCCGCGGACACCATCGCGGTGCAGATCACCCGCGAGCTCGAGGAGGAGTACTACTACCTCGACGTCGACATCGACGGTGCCGTCTTCTCGACCGGGTTCGTCGTCGGTGAGTTCGAGGGCCGCTGGCTCGAGGCGGATCCCTACAGCCTGCCGTCGGGGGCCACGTCGGTCACCGCCAACGCCGTCGGGTTCACCATCCCCGAGGACGTGGCGCTGGGCGCCGAGCTCTACGGCCACGACGGGGCCCCGGTCGCCGTCGGCAGCGAGGTGGCACGGGCGGCGGACGGTCGCGGGTTGACCGTCACCTTCGACGCCCCGCTCGCCGACGACTGGTACGAGGCGGCGATCACCATCGGCTCGCGCAGCTTCTGGCTCGACTTCGAGGTGGGTGAGGGTCCGCCTCGCTTCCACATCGATCGGTACAGCCTGCTGCCCGGTGAGCCGACGACGGTGACGTTGACCGGGGTCAACACCGACTGGGACAGCGGCACCGAGGTCGCGCTGTTCTACGGCGACCCGTGGTCGGGTACGGAGGCCGGCTTCGTCGACGACATCGCCACCGGCGGCGGGTCCGCTGCCGCCGACCCGGGCGACCCGGTCGAGGGCGGCGTCGTCGCCCGCCGTGTCATCGACGCCACCACGATCGAGGTCGACCTGGCCGCGCTCGAGGAGGACGACTACGAGCTGCGCGTCACCACCGGCGACCAGGTCCTGCACGGCTGGTTCGAGGTGCGGCTGCCGACCGCGGTGACCGTCACCCCGTCGGTGGTCGACCCGCGGACGCTGCCGCGGACCCTCGAGGTCACCACCTTGAACCTCGACCTCACCGATCCGGAGGCCGAGATCGAGATCTGGGGTCCGAACGGGGAGTCCTTCGGCGACCTGCTGACCGCGTCCGCGCCCGACCGGGGCACGATCGCGCTGCCGGCCGGCGCGCCCCGCGGCTGGTACGACGTGTACGTCAGCCAGGACGGCCGGTCCGACTACGGCTGGTTCCAGGTCCTGAGCGCGTCGGTGTCGGTCTCGCCGTCGGTGGTCGCGACGGGAGGCTCGGCGCGCACCTACGCCGTCACCGCACGTGGCTTCGACATGAACGACCCGGACGTGACGCTGTACGACGCCGACGGTGACGAGGTCGCGGGTGTCACCAGCGAGGTCCGCTGGTGGGAGCGGCTCGACCTGACCGTCCCGACGGCGCTGCCGGTGGGCGACTACACGGTCGTGGTCGAGGAGGGCGACCAGCACGCCGAGGCGAGGTTGCAGGTGGTCGCCGACCGGCCCGCGGGCGGCCCACCCGCCCCGCCGCGTGCGGAGGTGGCACCGGGGACGCCGGGCACGACCACGACCGACCCGGCGACGGGCGTGATGACCGCGACCATCGGCTCGTTCGAGCTCGACGACGACGTCGTGGTGAGCTTCGGGGTCCCGGGCTGCACGCCGGGAGGCGACGGCATCGACGAGGTCTTCGTCACCTTCGGCGGCGAGGACGTCGACGTCGAGGTCGACTGGGACACCTGCACCGGGACGGCCACGATCCCCGCGTCGCTGATCCGTTCGGCGGGCGGCGGGACCATCGAGGTCGAGGTGGTCGACGACGACGGCGAGGTGACCACCACGCCGGTGGGTGAGATCGTCCTGTACGACCCGGCCGGCCTCGTCACCGACGCGGCGTCCGGCGACCCGATCGCGGGCGCGGTCGTGACCCTCTACCGGGCGACCGGCATGGAACCGGCGACGGCAGCGCCGGTCGGTGAGGGCCAGTGCCAGTCGTCGGCGACGGTCGGCAAGGACGACGACGGCCGGAACCTGTGGAACCAGCCGATCACGACCGCCGACGGCGAGGTGGTGGCGGGGGACTCGCCGCTGATCGAGCCGCGGCCGGGGACGATCCGTCAGAGCGAGGGCTCGAAGAACCCGCTGGTGACCACCGCGGCCGGCTACTACGGCTGGGACGTGGCGGAGGGCTGCTGGTTCGTCCACGTCACCGCGGAGGGCTACGACCCGGTGACCTCGCCGGTGGTCGGCGTCGGCGCGCCGCCGCTCGAGGAGGTCACCGACCTCGACGTCGCGATGACCCGGACGGCCCCGCCGCCGGACAAAACGGCGCCGACGTGGGCCGACGGCGCCCAGCTGACGGTCGGCTCGACCACCACCGAACAGGTGGTCCTGAACTGGCCGGCGGCCACCGACCCGTCGGGACCGGTCCAGTACCAGGTGTCGCGCGACGGCACGGCGGTCGGTGGCTGGGTCACCGACACCACGGCGACCATCTCCGGGCTGACCCCGGACACGCTGTACGCGTTCGCGGTGCACGCCCGGGACTCGGCCGGCAACGTGACGGGTACGCCGCTGCAGGTCAGCGCCCGGACCCAGCCGCTGCCGGACACCGC
>CAYSTY010000043.1:0-12320 GCA_964433685.1 uncultured Actinomycetota bacterium
CCTGCGCCTCGTCGAGGTCGAGCAGCGGCGGCAGCACGACCGGCTCGTCGAGCCGGGACTCCACGCCCGTGTAGTACTCGACGTTCAGCACGAAGCACGGCTTGACCGACAGCGCGTACGCCAGGGACGCGGCCACCACCAGGCCGCCCCGCGCGATCGACAGCACGATGTCGGGGCGGTAGCCGTCGTCGACGACCTGCTGAGCGAGCTCCCGGGCTGCGACCCCGTAGGTCCCCCAGTCGAGCACCTCCCGTTCCTCACCCACCGTGCATCCTCGTGATCCGGAGGCCCGGAGCCTAGGCCGGCCATGCGGCTGGCACGTCCGCGACCAGGGCAGGGTGTCCCGTCTGGACGTGCGGTCCGCCCGTAGCGGCGCGGGCGGAGGCCCTGCGAGGCTGGCCCTACCGGCTGCGCCGATGGGAGCCGGCACGTCCGAGGAGGACCGTCGTGAAGCTCACAGGCAAGGTCATCGTCGTCACCGGTGGCGGCAACGGGATCGGCCGGGAGGTCGTGCTCGAGTCGCTACGGCGTGGGGCTCGGGTCGCAGCCGTGGACCTGCGCCAGGACGGCCTCGATCGCACCGCCGAGCTGGCCGACGCCGGGGACCGCCTCGCCGGCCTCCAGCTCGACATCACCGACGCGGCAGCGGTTCGGGGCCTGCCCGATCGGGTCGGAGCCGTGCTCGGCGAGGCCGACGGGCTCATCAACGTCGCCGGGATCATCCAGCCGTTCGTGCCCGTCGCCGACCTCGACGACGCCACCATCGACCGCGTCCTGGCGGTGAACCTGATGGGGACGCTGAACACGACCCGCGCGTTCCTGCCCCGGCTGCTGGCACGACCGGTCGCGCACATCGCGAACGTGTCGAGCATGGGCGGCTTCCTCCCGGTCCCGGGACAGGCCGTCTACGGCGCCAGCAAGGCCGCGGTCCGACTGATGACCGAAGCGCTGTACGCCGAACTGCTCGACACCCGGGTCGGCACGTCGGTGATCTTCCCCGGGGCCATCGCGACCGAGATCACCGCCAACTCCGGGGTCGCCATCCCCGGTGGCGCGGCGACGGCGGACGCTTCGTCCCACCGCACGACGCCGGCCGACGAGGCAGCACGGATCATCCTCGACGGCATCGAGGCCGGGAAGCTCCACATCGTGGTGGGGCGGGACGCGAAGCTGATGAACCTGCTCAACCGTCTCGCCCCACGTCGCTCGATCCACCTCATCCAGAAGCAGATGAAGGATCTGCTCAGCTGAGCCGTCCGCGGCCCGGTCAGCCTCCAGGGCCGCGACGCTCGGCGAGGCGGCTGCGTTCCGTGAGCGCTTCCAGGACCAGGGCCCGTGCGGCGGCCGCATCGAGGTCGTGGCCGTGCATGACGTTGGCGGGCTCACCCACACCCGGGCCACGGCGGTCGACCACCGTCATCCCGCGGGTGTGTTCGCCCCGAAGTTCGACGGCGACGTGCCGCGGTGTCGAGGTGAGCAGGTCCGGACGGGTGACCGCGATCACCGCGCAGGGGTCGTGCAGACCGCCGGCGCGGCGGCCCCGGAACTCGGCGACCCGGTCGAGGTAGTGGCTGGCGAGGTCGGCGACGACGCGGGCACCGGCGCTGCCGATCGCACGCACGTCCCGCTCCCAGTCGTCGTCGAGCACGAACTGGGTCGTCAGGTCGAGCCCCGCCATGCGCAGCGGCGCCCCGCTGCCGAGGACGATCGCGGCTGCCTCGGGGTCGACCAGGACGTTGAACTCCCCCACGGCGGTGTGGTTGCCCACCGTCGCGCTGCCGCCCATGAACGAGATCCCCGCCACCCGCCGGGCGATGTCCGGGGCCAGCCGCAGCGCCAACGCCAGGTTCGTCATCGGGCCGAGCGCCGCGATCCACAGACCTTCCTCGGCGCGCACGGTCTCGATCAGGAAGGCCACCGCGTCGTGGGACGCGGTGGCACGGGTGAGGGGCGGCAGGGCGGCGCTGCCGAACCCCGACGTGCCGTGGATCTCGGGCGCGAACCGCGGCGCGGCGACGAGGGGGCGGCCGACGCCCGCGTGGACCGGAGCGTCGATGTCGAACAGCTGACAGGTCAGCAGCGCGTTGTCGGTCACGTCGGCCAGCGGCGCGTTGCCGCCCACCGTGGTGATGCCCACCACCTCGGCGGTGTGCGCGGCGACGGCGAGCGCCACCGCGTCATCGAGACCGGGGTCACAGTCGACGATGAGTCGCGGCCGGGCCGGGCCGGCATCGTCGGGTGCGGGCGTCACGGGCGCTCCTCCACTCGGGCGTGCGCGGCAGGACCCGCCGCACGCTCGCGGCCACGGTGCTTGACTCGGAGCATGGAGTACACCACGGTTCCAGCGGACGCGTTCACCGACCTCGACGGCCTCGACGGGTGGCGTCACGACGGCGATGCGCTCCGGGCGTGCTTCCGGGTCGAGGGGTTCGCCCAGGGCGCGTCCCTGGTAGCCGACATCGCCCGACTCGCCGACGACCTCGATCACCACCCCGACATCGACCTGCGCTACCCCGGCGACGTGCACCTCACCGTGACCACCCACGCCGCCGGCGACCAGGTCACCGATCGTGACGTCGATCTCGCCCGCCGGATCTCGGCGATGGCGTCACGGGCCGGCGGCACCGCGGTGGGCGACGAGGACGGCTCCGCCTAGCGCGTGCGCCGGCGGGCACCGGGTCACCGGCGGGCACCGGGTCACCGGCGGGCACCGGGTCACCGGCGGGCACCGGGTCACCGGCGGGCACCGGGTCACTGACGGGCACCGGGTCACTGGCGGGTCACGTGTGGCCCGTGAGGCACCCGCCGCCCGTGAGTGCCCCACTACGGCACCGCAGTGCGGTTTGTGGTACAAAGTGATAGCCGACAGAGATCCGCTCGTCCGCCCCCGCCGTCCGCTTCCACCACCGCCACCACCCGACACGGGAGGGCGCCCCGCACCGTGCTGCCCGACCTCGACCCGCTCATCCACGCCCAGGCACGCCTGCAGGTGATGACGGTGCTCGCGCACTCCGGGCGGCCCGGCGAGGTCGCCTTCCCACAGCTCCAGGAGCTGCTCGGGCTGACGGCCGGCAACCTGTCGACGCACCTGCGGCGGCTCGAGGACGCGCGCTACATCGCGGTCACCAAGGCCTACCGGGACCGCACCCCGGTCACCTGGGTGACCCTCACCGACCTCGGCCGGGACCGGCTCGACCGCTACCGCACCGCCCTGCGCACCTACCTCGACGGTTCCACCGCCCTGGACCTGCTCCCCTCGGAGACCGACGTATGAACGCCACCCACGAACGCCCCGGCCCCGACCGGCGCGCCCCGGCACACGCCGGCACCTCGACACCCCGGCCCCGAGGCCGGCTCGGCGCCAGCACGGTGATCGGGCTGGTGCTGGTCGTCATCGGGGCGGGGCTGCTGCTCGACCGCGCCGACGTCGTCGACGCCGGCCAGCTCGCCCGGGACGGGTGGCCCGTGGTCGGCATCGTCCTCGGCGCCGTGTGGGCCGTGAACGGTTCGCGTCCCGTCGGGCTCGTGACCGTGGCGCTCGGTGGGCTGCTGCTCCTGGTGAACTTCGAGGTGCTGCCCGGACGCGCCGGCGCGATGATCGGTCCGGCGGTCGTGGTGGTCATCGGCACGGGGCTGGTCGCGACCGCGCTGTCGCTGGCCCAGGCCCCCTCCCGCGGCGGGCCCGTTCCGTCCGACGTGACCGTCGGCGGCACGTCGGTGTTCGGTGACACCCGCCTGTTCCTCTCCGACGAGGTGCAGGGTGGCGGGGACGCGGCGGTCACGACCACGGCGATCTTCGGCGACGTGCGGGTCGAGGTCCCGGCCGGGTGGCGCGTGGAGGACCGCACCACCTCGGTGTTCGGTTCGGTGAGGATCCCGTCCCAGCAACCCACCTACCCCGAGGCACCGGTCGTGACCCTCTACGGCACGGCCATCTTCGGTGACATCCGCGCCCGCTACCTCGACGCCATGGAGGTCGAGTGATGTCCGCTCACGACGCGCCGACCGGTCGGACCGTCACGCAGAACGCCGGTGCCGGTCTGCTCGTCGCCGGCTTCGTCCTCCTCGCCGTGGGCGGGTGGCGGATCGGCGTCGAGCTGTTCGACCCACCGCAGGCGCTCACCCGTGCGGTGGCCGACTGGTGGGCGCTGCCCCTGCTGCTGGCCGGCGGGTGGGTCGTCACCCAGGGCCGTCGCACGCTCGGTGTGGCGATCTGCGTGCTCGCGACGTTCGTCCTCATCGGGCGGCACGTGCCGGACGAGCTCGTGTGGCCGTTGATCGTGATGACCGCCGGCATCGTGGTGCTGGCCAGCTCGTTCGGCCCGTCACGCCGCCTGTTCGACGACGGACCGGGGCTCGCGCTCTTCGACGACCGTCGCGTAGCGCTCGGTCCCGGTGGGCCGCGGACGCTCACGGCCCTGTTCGGCGAGGTCGAGGCCACCCTCGGCGACGGGGACGTCGACGGACCGATCGAGTGCCTGTCGGTGTTCGGGGACGTCGACCTCGTGGTGCCCCACGACGTCGCGGTGGAGATGCGGCAGACCGCGGTCTTCGGTGACGTGCGCGCGCCCGAACCACCCCGCGGGCGCGTGACCCGGGTCCTGCAGGTCCGCGGCACCTCGGTGTTCGGTGACGTGCGGATCCGTCGCGGCTGAGTCAGATGATGTGACGCTCGTCGCGTGGTCGGCCGGCGGCGAACCGTCGGCCGCGCAAGGGGTCGATGTCGATGGTCGTGGCGCGGCCGTCCACGACCTCCTCGCGGACGGCGCGGCCGACGGCCGGGGCGTGCTGGACGCCGTGGCCGGAGAACCCGCACGCGTCGATCCACCCCGGCGCCTGCTCCGACGCGCCGACGATCGCGTTGGCGTCCGGGGTGACCTCGTAGTAGCCGTACCAGCTGGCCCGCAGGTCGAGCTGCTCGTCGGCGAACCACGGGAAGCGGGCCACCGCGGCGTGCATCGTCGGCTCCAGCCAGTCAGGATCCAGTCCGCGGACGAACCCGGGCTCCTGGTCGGGGTTGGACCGCCCGAACAGCAACCGTTCGCCCTCGCTGCGGAAGTAGACGCCGGTCGCGAGGTCGACCGTCAGCGGCGAGGTGGCACGGCCGGGCGCCGGCGCGGTGAGGTAGATCATCCGTCGCACCGGCTCGACGGGGACGTCCAACCCCGCTCGGCGTCCCACCTCGCCCGCCCAGGCGCCCGCGGCGTTGACCACCACCTCGGCGTGGAGCCGACGGCCATCACCGGCCGGGTCGCCGTCACGGCCGCTGCCGCCTGCACCACCACGGGCGCCGGTGGGCCCGACGGTCAGCTCCCACCCGTCCCTCGCCCGGTCGAACGCCACCACCTCGCTGCGGAGCTGGAGCCGGGCACCGTGGCGGCGGGCGTGGTCGAGGAAGGCCGCCGTCACCGTGTGGGGGTCGACGACGCCGTCGATGGGACCGAACGTGGCGCCCGACAGGCCCGTGGGGTCGAACGGCGCGAACCGTCCGGCGGCCTGATCGAGGTCGAGCACCTCGACCGGTGCGCCGAGGGAGCGCTGCACCTCGACGCCGCGGAGGTGGTCGTCCCAGGCCTCGTCGGGGACCAGGAGCAGGTAGCCGACGGGGCGGTAGCCACCGTCGACGCCGAACCGGTCCTGGAACGTGGCGTAGGTGCGGATGCTGTCGAGCGACAGCGCGATGTTGGTGGGGTCGACGAACTGGATGCGCACCCCGGCGGCGCTGCGGCCGGTGGAGCCCATCGCGATGGCCTCGTGCTGGTCGAGGACGACGACGTCCAGCCCGGCGGCCGCCAGCTCGTACGCGCAGGCGGCGCCGACGATGCCAGCGCCGACGACGGCGACGTCACAACGCTCGACGCGGCTCACCACCTCGCCACCCGACCTCCGATCGGCACCGACCTCGTCCGCGGGCCCTCGGTCCGGCGACCCGGTGACCCGGCGGTCCGCCGACCCGCCGACCCGACCCGACCCGACCCGCGACGGGCGAGACTAGGTGGCGGCCTCAAGTGTCGGGTCGGCGAACGGATCGCGGTCCAGCAGCTTGGCCAGCACGTACAGGCCGATCTCCTTGATCGTGCTCAGCACCGGGACCACCAGCAGGGTGCCGACCAGGCCCCCGACCTGGAAGCCGACGAGCAACCCGACGAGGATGGTCGCCGGCGACATCGACACGGCCTGTCCGATGATGAACGGCGCCATCAGGTTCGCTTGCGCCTGCACCACGAGGACGTAGATCACCACGACCAGCAGCGCGAAGGTCGGGGCGGACCAGTCGAAGCGCGTGGACCCGAGCGCCAGGGCCGCGAGGACGCCGGGGACCGCCGCGATGATGGGCCCGAACGTCGGGATCATGTTCAGCACCGCCATGACGAGTCCGAAGACGAACGCGCCGGGCAGGCCGATCCCCCACAGCACCAGCCAGACCAACAACCCGGTCGCCAGGCTGTTGACCAGCTGACCGTAGAGGTAGCCGCGCCAGATGGTGCCGATGCGGTCGTTCATGCGACGTGCGTCGTCGTGGTACCCGTCCGGGACGTGGGCCAGCAGACCCGCGTGGAACTTGTGGCTGTCGGCGCTGAGGTAGAGGGCGACGAGGAAGGTGACGATCAGGGCGGTCAGGACCCCGCCGAGGGTCTGCGCCGAGGTCATGAGCTGGCCGAGCAGCACGTCGAACTGCTGACCGCCGACGGTGATGGTCGTCGGGCCGGCCGGCTCGACCTCCTCCTCGTCGGTGTCCAGCGGGAGCGAGGTGTCCTCGAGGTCCTCGATGAGCGGGTCGAAGGTCTCGCTCAGGTCGATCTCGTACCCGGCGATGGGGATGGTGCGCAGCGAGGACAGCACGTCCACACCGGTCGACCGCAGCGACTCGGCTGCCTCCTCGGGGTCGATCTCGGAGAAGGAGCTCACCAGGCCGGAGACGACGAACGCGCCGAGCAGCACCGTCACGAGCAACATCACGAGGTAGCTGGTCAGCAGGGCGAGCACCTTGGGGAACCGGGCACGCACCTGGAGGAAACGGATCAGGGGCGCGACCAGGAAGGCCAACAGCCCGGCCATGGCCACCACGGTCAGGGCGTTGCGTGCCAGGTAGACCCCGCCGACACCCGCGACGGCCAGGCCCACGCCCGCCGCGATCTTGGTCGTCGGGTGCCAGCCAGGTGTCCGCCCTCCCCCGTCGGTGTCGCCCGGACGGCGGGCGACGTCCGGCTCGACGGCTCCCGGGGTGAGCGCATCATCGCGCGAGGTGCCGCGCCCCTCCTCCGGCGTGCGGTCGTGCGCGTCCTGGTCGGGCTCGTCCATGGACCTCGTCCTCGGGGCGACCCGGTGAGACAAGCACCCCGCTCCGGCGGCGCGCACCGGTGGGACGGCCGAACGGGCACGACGTCGCGACCTCGCCGCCTGACCGCCCGAGCGGCCCGGCCCGTCCTGGGTAGCGTGGTGGGTCACCACCGACCAGGAGCGCTGGGGTGTCCGACGCCGCCGACGTGAACGAGTGGGAACGCATCACCCGCGAGGACCCGGACCACTCGGACTGGTACGTCGAGCGGTTCCGGTCGATGGCCGCCGCCGGCAAGGACATCGTCGGCGAGGCGCGGCTGATCGATGCCATGGTCGAGCGCGGGTCCCGCATCCTCGACGCGGGCTGCGGACCCGGCCGCGTCGGTGGCCACCTCGCCGCCGTCGGCCACGAGGTGGTGGGCGTCGACCTCGACCCGGTGCTGATCGCCGCCGCCGAGGAGGACCACCCGGGGCCGACGTGGCTGGTCGACGACCTCGCGACGATGGACCTGCCCGCGCGCGGCATCGACGAGGGGTTCGACGCCATCGTCTGCGCCGGCAACGTGGTGACGTTCCTCGCGCCGAGCACCCGGGCCGCCGTCCTCGAACGGCTGCGCGCCCACCTGCGTGAGGCGGGCCGCCTGGTGGTCGGGTTCGGCACCGACCGCGACTACCCGGTGGAGGAGTTCCTCGACCACGCCCGCTCCGCCGGGCTGACGCCCGACGTCCTGCTGTCGACCTGGCACCTGCACCCCTACCGCGACGGCGACGGTTTCCTCGTCGCGGTCCTCCGCGCCGCCCACACCACGCCGCTGTAGTGATCCTCTCGGTCACCGTGCGGGGTCCTCGCTCGAGGTGGCGGCGAACCGCGCCGTCAGTTCCGCGGAGACCTCGACGTGGCGGAGCAGGAAGGCGCGTTCGTCGAGGCGCTTGCGGCGCAGCCACCCCGTGACCTCGTCGTTGCACTTGCTCGCGTTGCACGAGCGGCAGGCCGGCACGATGTTGTCGAGGGTGTAGCGGCCGCCGCGGGACAGCGCCTGGACACAGTCACGCTGCAGCGTCCCGTCGTCGGCCGCGCCGCAGTACGCGCAGCCGCCCCAGGCCTGCTTCAGCGCCACCCACTGCGCGTCGCTGAGGTCGTGCTCGACCCGTTCCATCCGACGCTTGCGCTTGCGCGCAGCCCGAGCCTGCCGGCTGCGGTTCGTCGGTCTGCGTGCGGTCGCCATCGCCCCAGCCTACGGACGCAGGGCGCCGCCGAGCGGCAGGTGCGCCCCCCGGCGGGGGCCCACCCGCTCGGCGGACGCACCGGGGCGCGGTCGGCGAAGAACGGTCGCGGTTACGTGACGTGGGTCAGGTTCGGTCCTGGAACCGCTCGTACGGTCCTTCTCGAGCCCAGACGGGACCCCCGAACCGACGGAGGAACGACCATGACCACCTCGACCGACGCCACCACCCGCACCGTGCTCCGCGCCGAGGGGTTCTCCTGCCCCTCGTGCGTCAGCAGGATCGAGAAGCAGGTCGGTCGCCTCGACGGTGTGTCGGACGTGAAGGTGAACTTCGCGTCGGCGCGCATCGAGGTCGACCACGACCCGGCCACGGCCAGCGTCGACGACCTCGTCGCCGCGGTGGCCAAGGCGGGCTACACCGCCCGCCCCGCCGCCTTCTGACCCGATCCGAACGAGGGGAACGAGGAACCGACGTGGACACGCTACGCAGCGGCCGCTGGACCATCCCGATCGTCTCCGGGCTGCTCATCATCCTGTCCTGGAGCAGCGGTCGGCTCCCGGTCGACACGTGGGTCGGCGACCTGCTGATGATCGCGGCAGCGGTCGTCGCCGGCACGCCGATCGCCCGGAACGCCTTCCGGGCGTTGACCGCCCGGGTCATCGGCATCGACCTGCTGGTGACGATCGCGGCGACCGGCGCGATCGTCATCGGCGAGCACTGGGAGGCCGCGGCCGTCACGTTCCTGTTCGCGGTCGGCCACGCCCTCGAGGCAGCCACGCTGAACAGGACGCGGTCGGCCCTCGCCGAGCTCGTCGCGGTCGCCCCCGACGTGGCCATCGTGCTCCGGGGCGGCGCCCAGGTCGAGGTCCCCGCCGGCGCGGTCGAGGTCGGCGAGACCGTGCTCGTCAAGAACGGCGCCAAGGTTCCGGTCGACGGCGAGGTGATCGGCGGGACCGGCGCCCTCGACGAGGCGTCGATCACCGGCGAGTCCATCCCCGTCGAGAAGGCCGCCGGTGACCGTGTCTTCGCCGGCACCGTGTCCGAGGGCGGCTTCCTCCAGGTCCGTGCCACGGGCATCGGCGCCGACACCACCCTCGCCCGCATCATCCACCGGGTCGAGGAGGCGCAGGACGCCAAGGCCCGCACCCAACAGTTCATGGACCGGTTCTCGGCCTGGTACACGCCCGCGATCATGGTGCTCGCGCTGACCGCCGGACTCGTCTCCGGGGACGTGGTGCTCGGGCTCACCGTGCTCGTCATCGCCTGCCCCGGTGCACTGGTGATCTCCATCCCCGTCTCGATCGTGGCCGGCATCGGCCGCGCCGCGAAGGACGGCATCCTGATCAAGGGGGGCGAGTTCCTCGAGACCTCGGCACGCATCACCGCCGTGGCCGTCGACAAGACCGGCACCCTGACCGAGGGCCGTCCCGAACTGACCGACGTGGTGGTCCTCGACCCGACCGTCGACCGCGACCAGGTCCTCGCCTGGGCCGCACACGCGGAGGCCGGCTCCGAACACCCCCTGGCCCGTCCCATCCTCGACGCTGCGGCCGCGGCGGGCCTCGCCACCCCGGGGCTGCCCGACCACACCGAGCCCGTCCCCGGTCAGGGCATCCTGGCCACGGCCGACGGCCGTCGCATCCTGGTCGGCAACCGCGCCTTGCTCGCCACCGCGGGCGTCGCCGACACCGTCGGGGCCGAGGCTGCGGCCGACCAGCTCGCAGCCGCCGGTCGCACGCCCATGATCGTCGCGGTGGACGACCGCGTGATCGGCGTGGTCGCCGTCGCCGACCGCATCCGGCCGGAAGCCGCCGCGATGGTCGCCGAGCTGCGCCGGGCCGGTGTCCGCCGGGTCGTCATGCTCACCGGAGACGTGGCGCCCGTCGCCGAGGCGGTCGCGCGAGCGACCGGCGTCGACGAGGTCCGCGCCGGGCTGCTCCCCGAGGACAAGCTGGACGCCGTCGCCGCCCTGCAGGCCGAGGGCGAGGTGGTGGCGATGGTCGGTGACGGGGTCAACGACGCACCGGCGCTCGCCACCGCCGACATCGGGGTGGCCATGGGTGCCGCCGGCAGCGCGGTCGCGGTCGAGACCGCGGACATCGCGCTGATGGCCGACGACCTGCACAAGCTCCCCGACGCCGTGTCGCTGGCCCGGCGCACCGTGAACAACATGCGGCAGAACATCACCATCGCCCTCGCGACGGTCGCCGCGCTCCTGGCGGGCGTGCTGCTCGGCGGGGTCACGATGTCGGTCGGCATGCTCGTCCACGAGGCATCGGTGCTGATCGTGATCGCGAACGCGATGCGGCTGCTGCGACAGGCACGCTCGACCTCGCCCGCCGCCACGCCGGCGGCGCACCCGATCGCCGCAGCCGCCCACGATGAGGCAGCCGACGCGCTGGCCGCCGTCGATGCTGGCGGTGGGGGACGCGGTTCGACAGGCTGAGTGCCGCCGATGAGTTCTGGGTGCCGACACGGTCGTCACCCAGAGGCACGGACAGGAGGTCAACGTGAGCGAGAAGGTGAAGGGACCGGCGTCGTACTTCCCGTCGATCGAACGGACCTACGGCCGGCCCATCGAGGAGTGGCTCGACGCCGTGCGGGCGCGGCCGGCTGACGAGAAGCACATGGCGACCGTGGCGTGGTTGAAGGAAGAACACGGTCTGGGGCACGGTCACGCGAACGCGGTGGTGGCACACGTCCGCGCCGAACGCGCTGCAGCCGGCTGAGCCAGGCCCTTCCGAGCCCGGCGGCCGGTCGGCTCAGCGGAGCAGCAGGTTGAGCAGCACCGTGAGGATGACCGAGGCCAGGACCGAGAACAGGATCATCCCGAGGCAGCCCGCGCGACCGCCGAGCGGTCGAACCTCGACGTTCCCGATGCGCACCTCGTCCCCGTCCGTAGGCGACCGTCGACTCCACTGTGCCGGGTCACGGGCGCCGCGGACCACGCCCGGCCCGGACGAAGGCCCACCTCAGCAGTCACTCGGCGTCGGCCAGCGACACGGGCCGCGGCGTGACCGTGCGTCCGCTGCGCCGTTCGACCTCCTCGGTCGCCACCGCGCCACAGTCGACCGCGCGCTGCACCGCCGCCTCCAGCACACGGATGGTCGCCGGCTCGTCCATGACCCCGCCGCCGGCCTCGCCCGCGTCCCACCGCGCCAGGCGATCGAGCGCGTCGTCGATCCCGGCGAGCACGTCGGCGAACACGACCGCGTAGCGGCTCACCAGGTGGGCGGGGTGCAGGTCCCAGCCCTGCACGAACCCGTGTCGGAGCGAGTGCTGCACGTCTGCCGCGTGCCGGCGCCAGGCCCGGTGTGCCTCGGCGGTCGAGTCGTCGGCCGGGATCACGTTCGTGGAGCCGTCCGACAGTCGGACCTCGGTGCCCGCGAACGTCACCTGCAACAGGTGTCGGGCGAAGTCCAGCGCCGGGTGGTCGAGCCGCTGCTCGGCCGGCGGCAGGCCCAGCCCCGCCGAGTAGTCGTAGACGCCGACGTGCGCCGCGACCAGCCGCCCGTCGGCGACGTCGCGGATGTCGCGCAGCGCCACCCGCCCGTCCGGACCGAGCACCGACGGTGTCGTCTCGATCTGCGCCTCGAACCGCAGCCGCCGCTCCGGCAGCCCGTACGCGACCTCCAGCGCCCCGAGCACCCGCGCGAACGCGGCGACGTGCTCGATCGCCACGATCTTCGGGAACGTCACCACGAACCCGTCCGGTAGCTCGCCCGCGGCGTCCAGCAGCGTGCCGACGAACCGGTCGAGGCTCGCCACGCTCCGGCGCGCCAGCCCGTCGGTGAACGACTTGACCCGGATCC
>CAYSTY010000044.1:0-4984 GCA_964433685.1 uncultured Actinomycetota bacterium
CGTCGAGCGCGTCGAGGCTGACGGTCACCCGGTGCAGGCCCGCGTCGGCGAGCGCTGCGGCGTGCTGGGGCAGCAGCAACCCGTTGGTGGTCAGCGCCAGGTCGCGGATGCCGTCGACCGCGGCGAGCTGCGCCACGAGGTCCGGCAGGTCCTTGCGCAGGAGCGGCTCGCCGCCGGTCAGGCGGATCTTGGTGACGCCGAGGTCGACCGCGACACGCACGATGCGCGTGATCTCCTCGAAGCTGAGCAGCTCGGCCCGCGGCAGGAACGCGTGGTCGGGACCGAAGATCTCGCGCGGCATGCAGTAGCGGCAGCGCAGGTTGCAACGGTCGGTGACCGAGACGCGCAGGTCCTCGACCGGCCGCCCGAGCCGGTCCCGCAACGTCGACGCTCCAGGGTCTCCCACGCCGAGCACGGTACCGAGGGTGGTCAGTCCGTGGGTTCGAACCCGCCGAGGATCGCGGCGAACATCGGCTCGACCTCGTCCCAGTCCTCCGCCTGGCTCTGCAGGTTGAGCGCGTAGGCGCGGTCGCCGGCGAGGAAGGTGAGGTTGTAGGCCCGCAGCCGCGCGCCCCCGTCGGTGTAGACGTACTCGAGCATCGCCGCCGGTTCGCCGCGGACGGTCACCTCGGTGAGCTGGATGCGTTCGTAGTCCTCGAAGCGGTCGGCGAGGACCTGGTCGATCCGCTCGCGGTCGGCGTACGGGTCGGGGTTCGGGTCCGGGGTCCACTCGACGCGGAGGTAGGTCGAGCTGTCCGGGTCGCGGTGGTCGACCCGGAACTCGGAGTCCGGCTGCTGCTGCCAGCCGGCCGGCACGGCCACCTGATAGGCCGCACCCTCGACGACCTGCCAGTCGTCCGGCACGGGTGCCTCCTCGAGGTCGGTCGGAGCGGCATCCGTGTCGTCGGTCGTGTCGTCGGTCGCGTCGTCGGCGTCCGCGACACCGTCGGTCGCCTCGTCGGCGTCCCCGTCGGTGGTCGCCTCCGGCACGGAGCCGCCGTCGGTCGCGTCCTCCTCGGATCCGTCGACCCCGTCCTCGTCGGCGGGGGCGGCCACCTCGGCGTCGGCGCCGGGGTCCTCGTCCGCGCCGCCACGGGTGAGGAGGGTGATGCCGACGACCGCGACCAGGACGACCGCCGCGGCGGCGGGAAGCCACCGGCGTGCGGGCGAGCCACGCCGGTCCGTGGCGGGGACGCCGCCGTCGTCGTCCCGCGGCGGGGGCGCCGGCGGCACCTCGATCGATGCCGACAGCACGCGTTCGTCCACCACAGCGTCGGACGCCGCGCCGGCGTCGGTGTCGGGCGCCACCTCGGCACCGGTCGTGGCGTCGGCGTCGCCGGGCGCGTCGTGTGGCGGCACCGGCGCGGGGGCGGGCTCGTCGTGTGGCGGCGCCGGTGCGGGGGCGAGCTCGTCGGGGGTCGGGGTGCTGCGGACCGGCACGATCGGTGGCGTGGTCGGTGCGGCGGGCGGCGTCGCGACGCCGGCGACGCGGCTGAGCTCGTCGCGCAGCCACGTCTCGTCGGGGCGGTCGTCGGGGGACTTCTCCAGCAGCCGGGCCAGGATCGGGCCGAGCTCGCCGGCGCGTTGGAACGGTCGGGCGGGCTCGTGCACCACGGCGTGGACGGTCGCGATGGCGTTGCCGCGCTCGAACGGCGGCACGCCCTCGACCGCGAGGTAGAGCGACGCGCCGAGCCCCCAGAGGTCGGCGGCGGGGGCGGCGTCGTGACCGAGGGCCTGCTCGGGGGCGATGAACTGCGGCGAGCCCATCGTCGCCCCGGTCCGGGTCAGCCGCGCCTCGCCGTCCATCGCGGCGATGCCGAAGTCGGTCAGCTTCACCTCGCGGTCGGGCGAGACGAAGATGTTGGACGGTTTCACGTCCCGGTGGACGATGCCGCGCTCGTGCGCGGCCATGAGCACGTCCAGCAGTCGCACGCCGATGGCCGCGACCTCGTCGACGGCGACGGGACCGCGCCGCATGACGAGCTCGTCGAGCGTGGGGTCCTCGACCAGCTCGAGCACGAGGTGGACGTCGCCGTCCTCGGCGACGACGTCGAAGATGGCCACCGCGGACGGGTGCAGGAGCCGTGCGGCAGCGCGCGCCTCGGAGCGCACCCGCGCGCGGAGGACCTCCCGCTCGGTGGCCGGCAGGTCGTCGGGGATCTGCACGTGCTTGACGGCGACGTCACGTTCGAGCAGGTGGTCGTACCCCGCCCACACGGTGCCACCACCGCCGCGGGCGATGCGTCGCACCAGCTCGTAACGTCCGCCAACACGGCGGTCGGTCGTGGATGCCATCACGCCGACCGTAACGTGGTGGACGCCGACGGACGGACGGGTGGCCGACCGGCCGAGTAGCGTCGGCCGCGTCGGCGTGCGGCGACCGAGGACGTGCGAGGAGGCAGCGTGGAGCTCGAGGTGCGGCTCTTCGGGGGGCTCTGGGAACGCGCCGGCGGGCAGCGGCGTCTCCAGGTGTCGCTGCCGGACGGCGCGACCGTCGCCGACCTCCGCGCCCGGCTCGCCGCCGATCACCCGGCCATGGCGCCGATGCTCCCTCGCGTGAACGTCGCGGTGGACCTCGAGGTCGCCCGTGACGACCAGCCGCTCGACGGGGCTCGTGAGGTGGCGGTCCTCCCCCCGGTCGCCGGTGGGGCGGGTGACGACCCGGCCGCTCCACGCGTGGTCACCGGGCTCGTGGCCCCGCCCTTCGACGTCGACGCGGTCCTGGCCGACATCACCTCGCCGCCGGTCGGCGGCGCGGTGTCGTTCCTCGGCACCGTGCGCGACCACGCTCCGGACCTCGACCCTGCGCTCGGTGAGGTCGTGCGGCTCGACTACTCGGCCTACCCGGCGATGGCCGAGAAGGTCCTCGCCGACATCGCCGACGAGCTCCTCGCCGCCCACCCGGACGTGCGCGGGCTGGCGTTGCTCCACGCCACCGGTGAGCTGGCGGTCGGCGACCACACCATCCTGGTCGCCGCGTGCGCCGCGCACCGTGCGGCAGCCTTCGACGCGTGCCGGGACGGCCTCGAACAGGTCAAGGACCGCGTCCCGATCTGGAAGCGCGAGGTCACCGCCGACGGCGCCCACCGCTGGGTCGGCCTCACCCCACCACCGGACGGCGGCGCGTAGCCCGACCGCGGTCAGCTCGCGTCGGGGTGGACCTGCAGCTCGGTGGCCTTCACGGCGAGGTGGACCGTGCCGCCGGCACCGAGGTCCAGCGCGGCGACGGCGTCCGGGGTCACCTCGGCGACGAGGTCGAACCCGCCGGCGTCACCGTGACGACCCCCGCTGTCCGGCCGACCCCCGTTGCCCGGACGAGCGCCGGCCCCGACCCGGACCCGGACGCGGACGCGGTCGCCACGGACGTCGAGGTCCACCACGTCGCCGGCGAACTGGTTGCGCGGCGAGCCACCTGCCGGGGAACGGTGCACCGCGATGGCGCGCGGATCGACGATGACGGCCACCGGTCCCGCGGCCGGCGTCGCGCTCCGCAACCGCTCACCCCCCGCCAGCACGACGGTGGTGCCGTCCGCCGTCCCGCGCAGCAGGTTGACGCCGACCAGTTCGGCGATCCAGCGGGACCGCGGGTGGGAGGTGACCTCGGCGGGCGGGCCGGACTGGGTCACCCGACCCTCCTCCACGATCACGAGCCGGTCCGCCAGCGTCAGCGCCTCGACCGGGTCGTGGGTGACCAGCACGCACGGGCCGGCGAAGCCGTCGAGGTGGGTGTGCAGCAGCTGCCGCACCTCGCGGCGGGTGTCGACGTCGAGGGCGGCCAACGGTTCGTCGAGCAGCAGGAGCGCGGGGTCGGACGCCAGCGCACGCGCCAGCGCGACGCGTTGCGCCTGCCCACCCGACAACCGGGTGGGACGGTCGTGCGCGCGATCGGCGAGACCGACCCGTCCGAGCCACGTCTCGGCGTCACGCAGCGCGACCCGTCGGGGCACGCCGGCGGCGCGGGGGCCGAAGGCGACGTTCTCGCGCACGGTCAGGTGCGGGAACAGACGGTGCTCCTGGAACACGACGCCGGCGCGACGTTCGTCGGCGGGCACGTGGACCCCGGCGACGGCGTCCGCGAGGACGCGATCGCCCACGACGATGCGGCCGGCGTCGAGGCGGTGGAGGCCCGCGAGGGCGCGCAGGAGGGTGGTCTTCCCTGCGCCGTTCGGACCCAGCACCGCCACGGTCTCCCCGGCCGCCACGGCCAGGGACACCGCCAGCTCGAGCGGTCCGACGGTCGTCCGGACGTCCGCGGCGAGCATCACCTCCCACCGCCGTCGTCGGAGCGGGAGCCGGCCGCGCCGAGGTAGCGGTCACGCAACAGGACCAGGACGGCGACGGAGATCACGAGCAGCACCAGGCTCAGCAGCACCGCCGCGTCCCGGTCGCGTTCCAGCTCGAGGTAGACCGCGAGCGGGACCGACTGGGTGCGGCCGGGCAGGTTGCCGGCGAAGGTGATGGTGGCGCCGAACTCGCCGAGCGCCCGCGCCCACGCGAGTGCCGCACCCGCGAGCAGGGACGGTCGCAGCAGCGGGAGGGTGACCCGCCGCAGGACCGTCCAGCGCGACGCGCCGAGGGTCGCCGCCGCATCCTCGAGCCGGTGGTCCACGCTACGGAAACCGGCCTCGACCGTGACGATCAGGAACGGCATCGCCACGAACGTCGCGGCCAGGACCAGCGCCGTCGTGGAGAACGGGATGGTCACGCCGGTCAGCTCGGCGAGCGGGCCGCCGACGAGGCCCCGGCGACCGAAGGCGAGCAGCAGCCCGACACCGCCCACGACCGGTGGCAGGACCATCGGAAGCACGCAGAACGCCCGCAACAGACGCCGGCCACGGAACCGACCGCGGGCCAGCAACCACGCGAGCGGGACACCCAGCACGACCGACAGGCCGAGCGAGAGGGTGCTGGACACCAGCGACAGCCAGAGGGCCTGCCGGACGCGCTCCTCGGCGAGCAACTCACCGACGCGACCGAGCGGGGC
>CAYSTY010000044.1:5084-6972 GCA_964433685.1 uncultured Actinomycetota bacterium
GCGGTCACGAGGTCGGAGCGGTAGACGATCGCGGCGTCCGCCTCGCCGAGCTCGACCCGGGCGAGGGTGGCGCGCACGTCGACCTCGAGGCTGGCGGGGGACACCTCGACACCCGCCCGGTCCAGCACCCGCGCCGCGAGGTCCCCGGCCGGGACCTCGGGTGCCGCCAGGACCAGCACGACGTCGTCGCGCGCGAGGTCGCCGAGCGTCCCGATGCCGAGCGGGTTGCCCGCCTCGACCGCGATCGCGAGCACGTTGCGCGCCAGCAGCAGCGGGTCCTCCACGAGCCCGGCGTCGTGGACGACGGCCATCTGCGCCGTGTTCGCCGCCGCGAACACGTCGGCGGGGGCGCCCTCGATCATCTGCGTCGCGAGGGTCGAGGAGCTGGCGAGGTTGAGGCGCACCCCGACGTCGGGGTGTCGTGCCTCGAACTCGTCCGCGAGGCGCTCGAACGCGTCGGTGAGGGATGCGGCGGCGAACACGGTGAGCTCCCCGCCGAGCGCGTCCGCGGCGGTGTCGGCGGAGTCGGCGGGGTCCGTGGCGGGGTCGGCGGGGTCCGTGGCGGGGTCGGCGGGGTCGTCGGCGGGGTCGGCAGCGCTGTCGGCGGCGGTCCCGCAGGCGGCGGTGAGCAGGAGCACGAGCCCTGCCGCGACGACCCGAGCGGTGCGCCGCATCAGGCTGCTCCCGCGAGCTGGTAGCCGGGCAGGACCGCGAGGCGCGTGCGCAGGCGGGCGGACCCCAGCAGCTCGCCGAGCACGCGCGCGCCGGGGTGGTCGACCGCGCCGGCGTCGATCCACAGCTCGACCGCGTGGGTCTCCAGCGGCAGGAACGCCAGCCCGACAGCGTTGGCGACCGGCTCGATGGTCACCGCGGGGACCCCGTGCTCGGCCGCGCGACGGGCCGCGTCCAGGTGGCCGAACGCGACCGGCCCCCCGGGACGGGCCGCGCCCCGCCCGGCCAGACCACGTTCGAAGGCGAGCTGCGCGGCGGCACCCGCGTCACGCTGCACCACCGGACCGGTGCCGTCGAGCGCGGCCTCGAGGAGGTCGGCGTGCTGGGTCACGGTCGCCAACCCCGTCCGCCACTGCGCCAGCGGCAACCGGTGCAACCGATCCGGCTGTCGCGGCGACGGCGGCACGGTGTCGTGGACCACCGCCGCGTGCGCCCGCCCGGTGGTCAGTGCCAACCGCGCCGCGGCGGACGACGCGAGCACCGGCAGGATCCGCCCCGGCCCGCGCGTCGGGCCGAGGCCGGCGAGCAGGCCGAGCGCCGGGTCGCACCCGACCACGACGAACCCGTCGAGGTCGGCGCCGTCGAGCACCTCGACGCGGCCATCGGACACGACGGCGTCGGGGACCGGCCACGACTCACCGTCGGCGGCGACCGGCAGGGGGACGACGACGGTGTGGTCGCCGACGCGGGCCGCCCGGACCGGACGGCCCTCCGGCAGGTCCCCACCGAGGACGGCCAACGCTCGCGGAGGGCCGACGGCGAGCAGGTCCTCGACGGTGGTCCCGAGCGCACGGGCGAGGCCGAGCGCGGCGTCGACGCGAGGCAGGTGCTCGCCGCGTTCGAGCGCGCCGACGGCCTGCCGGCTGATCCCCGCGTGGGCGGCGAGCTCGTCCTGGCTCAGCCCGAGCGCGCGCCGTCGACGACGCACCCGGCGGCCGAGACCGGCGCGCCCGTCGTCACCGTCCACCGCTGCGTCGCTTCCCACGACCTCGCTCCCGTCGCGCGCTGGTCACCGGCGGACACCCGGGTACGCCAGCAACCTGGCAGCAGCATGCCAGGTTGCGAGCATCCCGTCACGTGCCGCCTCTCTGTGCGGCGAGGTAGCGGGTACCGACCGTGGCTCCCACGCCACCCCCTGCACCCGCTACCTCGGCGT
>CAYSTY010000044.1:7072-12266 GCA_964433685.1 uncultured Actinomycetota bacterium
TAGCGGGTACCGACCGTGGCTCCCACGCCACCCCCTGCACCCGCTACCTCGGCGTAGCGGGCGCAGCGAGGTAGCGGGTACGGACCGTGGCGACCACGCCACCCGCTGCACCCACTGCCCCGCGGCGGCGACCGCCCGGCAGCGGGTACCAACCGTGGCGACCACGCCACCCCCTGCACCCACTGCCCCGCGGCGGCGACCGACCGCCTGGCGAGGTCAGCGGGCGCCGAGCTGCTGGCGGGCCTGGTCGAGGATGGTGAGGACCTCGAGGGTGTGGTCGAGCGGGACGAGGGCGCTCTCGGTGCGGCCGGCGCGGACGCAGGCGTGCACCTCGGCGATCTCGTGGCCGAAACCGGGCAGGTCGTCCCCGAGGGTGGCGACCTCCGGTTCCCGGTCCGGACGCAGCAGGGTCCGCGTCGGCGGGCGGTACAGCGGCGCATCGAAGCGCAGCTCCCCGGTGGTGCCGACCACCGACGCGCCGGACGGCAGGGGTGCCACCAGCGAGCACGACAGCCGCGCCTGGACCCCGTCGGCGTCGAGCAGGACCGTCGCGTCGGCGTCGACCCCGGTCGGGGCGAGCGACCCGACCGTGCCGACGAGCGTGGGCGCCGTCGGTAGGAACGAGCGGGCGAACGCCACCGGGTAGACGCCGATGTCGAGCAGCGCCCCGCCCCCGAGCTCCGGCGACCACAGCCGGCTCGTCGGGTCGTACGTCGCCGGCCAGCCGAGGTCGGCGGTGATCAGCCGGAGCTCGCCGATCGCGCCGTCGGCGACCATCGCCGCGGCCTCGACCACGAGGGGGTGGCAGCGCAGCCACATCGCCTCGGCCAGGAACACCTGCCGCTCGCGGGCCAGGGCGACCAACGCGGCCGCGTCCGCCGGGTCGGCCGCCAGCGGTTTCTCGCACAGCACGGCGACGCCGGCCTCGATCACGGCGCGGGTCGGCTCGACGTGCTGGGGGTGTGGCGTGGCGACGTACACCACGTCGACGCCCCCGTCGGCGAGCATCGCGGTGACCCGGTCGTACGCGCGCGGGATGGCGTGCTCCCGCGCGAACGCCTCGGCGCGGTCACGACGGCGCGAGACCACCGCCACCACCTCGGCGTCGGCGGTCGCGGCCAGGTCCGCGGCGAAGCTCGCGGCGATGCCACCGGTCGCCACGATCGCCCACCGGACCGGCGCGCTCAACGGGGTGGCTGGAAGCCGAAGCCGCCGTCCTCGGAGGCGTTGTCGGTGAGGATCTCGCGGTGCTCCATCCCCTTCTGCGACTGGTCCTCACGCAGCGCCCGGACCCGGTCGGCGATCGCCTCGTCGCCCACCGCGAGGATCTGGGCGGCGAGGATGGCCGCGTTCCTGGCGTTGTCGATCCCGACCGTCGCGACCGGCACGCCGGGGGGCATCTGCACGATCGAGTACAGCGCGTCCGCGCCGCCGAGGTGGTCCGACAGGCACGGCACCCCGATGACCGGCAACGCGGTGTGGGCGGCGACGACCCCCGGCAGGTGCGCGGCGCGGCCGGCCCCAGCGATCAGGACCTTGTAGCCGGCTGCCTCGGCGCCGCTGACGAACTCGCGGACCGCGTCGGGGTTGCGGTGGGCCGACATCACGTCGAGCGTGTGCGGGATGCCGAGGTCCGCGAGCTGCTCCGACGCCTTCTCCATCACCGGCAGGTCCGTCTTGGAACCCATCAGGATCCCGACCAGGGGGGTGCTCACACGCTGCTCCTCGTCTCCGGGGGGTGGGGCGGGGACGCTAGCGGTCGGACGTGGCGCCCCGGACGGGTGCAACGGCCCCGGACGGGTGCACCGACTCGGGTCCGTCGCACGGCTCGCCTAGCGTCCGCGGACCGACGACGAGGGAGAGACCCCGTGACCGAGTGGGGGGCTGACGCCGCCACCTACGCCGATGCGGCGGCGTTCGTGCCGGCGCTCGGGATGCCGGTGCTCGACCTGCTGGACCCGCGACCGGGTGAACGGATCGTCGACCTCGGTTGCGGGGACGGCGCGCTCACCGTGGAACTGGTCGCCCGCGGTGCGCAGGTCGTGGCGCTCGACGCCGACCCGACGATGGTCGCCGCTGCCACCGCCCGGGGCCTGGACAGCCGGCTCGCCGACGGCGCGAGCTTCACCTCGGCGCTCGTGGGCGAGGCACCGTTCGACGCGGTGTTCTCGAACGCCGCGCTGCACTGGATGCCGGATGCGTCCCGCGTCGTCGGCGAGGTCCACGCGTGCCTACGACCGGACGGGCGGTTCGTCGCCGAGTTCGGCGGCTTCGGCAACGTGGCGGCGGTGGCGAGCGCGGCCCGCGCCGTGCTGACCCCCCTCGGCCGGTCGGTGCCGAGGTGGTACTTCCCCCGGCCGGACGCGTACACCGGACTGCTCGAGGACGCGGGCTTCGAGGTCGCGTCGACCGAGCTCATCCACCGGCCCACCCCGCTGCCGGCCGGGATGGACGCGTGGCTGACCACGTTCCTGGCGACGGCGCTCGACGGGCTCGCGCCAGGCGAGCGCGACGAGGTCGTGACATCGATCGCCGCGTCGCTCGAACCCTCCCTGCGTGACGACCGGGGCGAGTGGTGGGCCGACTACGTGCGGCTGCGGGTCAGCGCCCGACGGCGCTGATCCCCGTCAGACGCGGGCGGCGATGTCGTCACGGCGGTGCTGACCGTCCCAGGTGATGCGGTCCGCGGCGGCGTAGGCACGGGCGCGGGCCTCGGCGACGTCCGCACCGCGGGCGGTCACGTTCAGCACCCGGCCTCCGACGGTGATCAGCCGCCCGTCCTCGTCGAGGGCCGTCCCGGCGTGGAACACCGCGACGCCGTCCCGTCCGGCTGCCTCGTCGACCCCCTGGATCGGGGTGCCGGTGACGTAGGCCTCCGGGTAGCCGCCGCTGGCGAGGACGACGGTGACCGCCGCACCGTCGTGCCAGGACACCTCGGCGTCGCGGACGGACCCGACGGCGGAGGCGTGGAGCAGGTCGCCGAGGTCGCTGGCGAGCAGCGGGAGGATCGCCTGCGTCTCTGGGTCCCCGAACCGGGCGTTGAACTCGAGCAGCTGCGGCCCGTCGATGGTGTCGACGAGCCCGGCGTACAGCAGGCCGCGGTACGGGATGCCGCGGCCGGCGAGTTCACGCAGCACCGGCAGGAAGACCAGCTCGCGGAGGTGGTCGACGTCGTCGAGCCGGAAGTCCGGTACCGGGGTGAAGGCACCCATCCCACCGGTGTTGAGCCCCTCGTCGCCGTCGAGCGCCCGTTTGTAGTCCTGAGCCGGTGCGAGGAGCACGACGTCCTCGCCGTCGCAGACCCCGAACACGCTGCGTTCGGGGCCGAGCAGGAACTGCTCGACGACCACCGTGGCACCGGCATCGCCGAACAGGCCGCGCACGAGCGCGTCGTCGACCGCGTCGCGGGCCTCGTCGCGGGACACGCAGATCCGCACGCCCTTCCCCGCCGCGAGACCGTCGGCCTTGACCACGTACGGGCCGCCGAAGCGGTCGAGCGCGTCGTGCGCTTCGTCACGGTCGGTGGTCGCCACGTACCCGCCGGTGGGCGCGCCCGAGGCCTGCATCACGTCCTTGGCGAACGCCTTCGATCCTTCGATGTGCGCACCGGCGGCGGTCGGTCCGAACGCGGGGATCCCGCGGCGTTGCAGCTCGTCCACGACGCCGGCGACCAGGGGCGCCTCCGGACCGACCACGACGAGGTCGACGCCCTCGCGTTCGGCGAGGTCGGCGACGGCGGCGGGGTCGGTCGGGTCGACGGCGAGGTTCGGACCGCACGCGGCGGTGCCCGGGTTGCCCGGCGCCGTGGCGACGCGGTCGACCGACGGCGAGGTGGCCAGCCGCCAGGTCAGGGCGTGCTCACGCCCGCAGCTGCCGATGACCAGGACGTTGCGACCCACGAGTGCGCGCTCCGGAGCGAGGACGGCGGCGAGGCTAGTGGCGTGTCCGGGTGGGACCGTCGTCCACAGCCACGGCGGACCGCAGCCGGACACAGTGCCCGACGGCCGGCACCTTGCGGCCCCCGTCGAGGAGCGCCACCATGGCCGACGAAGCAGCCCGACACGAACTGCGCCAGGCGCTGTCGAGCGCCATCGGTGCCGACCAGGCGGCCACGCTGATGGAGCAACTCCCGCCCGTCCCCTGGGACCAGCTCGCGACGAAGTCCGACGTCGCCGTGCTCAGCGATCGGATGGATCAGCGGTTCGAGCTGTTCGAACACAAGCTGATCGGCGAGTTCCGCCGGCAGATCATCGAGCAGAACCGGCTGCTGTTCTTCTCGATGCTCGGGGCGATCTTCACCACGGCGTCGCTGGCGTTCGCGGCGGCCCGGTTCTGACAGGCCGCCGCCCCGATGGAGGCGGCGGTCAGCCGGCGGTCGGGGGGACCAGCGGGACGTCGTGCCGCACCAACGTCTGCGACCGCTTCGGTCCGACCGAGACCCAGGTGATCCGCGACCTCGACTGCTCCTCGAGCACGTCCACGTAGTCGCGCGCCGCCTGCGGCAGGTCCTCGTAGCGGTCGACCTCGGTGATGTCCTCGTCCCAGCCCGGCAGCTCGGTGTAGACCGGCTCGGCGTGGTGGAAGATCGACTGGTGGGGTGGGAAGTTGGTGTACTCCTGCCCGTCGTAGCGGTACGAGGTCGCGACCTTGAGGGTCTCGAAGCCCGACAGCACGTCCAGCTTGGTCAGGAAGATGTCGGTGAACCCGTTGACGCGCTCGGCGTACCGGGCGAGCACCGCGTCGAACCAGCCGACCCGCCGCCGCCGCCCGGTGGTCGTGCCGTACTCGCCGCCGAGGTCGGTCATCCGCTCGCCGACCTCGTCGAACAGCTCGGTGGGGAACGGGCCGGTACCGACGCGGGTGACGTAGGCCTTGGTGATCCCGATGACCCGGTCGACGTGCTTGGGGCCGAGCCCCGCCCCGGTCAGGGCACCGCCGGCGACCGGGTTCGAGGAGGTCACGAACGGGTAGGTGCCGTGGTCGAGGTCGAGCAGGGTGCCCTGCGCCCCCTCGAGGATGATGTGCTTGCCGGCCTCGAGCGAGGTGTGGATCAGCTCGGTGGTGTCGACCAGGCACGGACGCAGCCGCTCGGCGTACCCGAGGTACTCCTCGGCGATCGCCTCGGCGTCCATCGGCAGCCGGTTGTAGATCTTGGCGAGCTGCTCGTTCTTGTGGACCAGGACCGCGTCGAGCT
>CAYSTY010000045.1:0-2476 GCA_964433685.1 uncultured Actinomycetota bacterium
CGAGGACGCCGAGGGTCACCGCCTCGCGCTGGTCCTCGATGCCCTCGGCGACCGACCGCATCCCGAGCGCCGTGGCCATCTGGCAGATCCCGGCGATGAGGGCGGTGTCGCCGGTGCGTTCGAGCGCATGCACGAAGCTGCGGTCGATCTTGAGCTGGTCGATGGGCAGCGACTGGAGGCTGCCGAGCGACGAGTAGCCGGTCCCGAAGTCGTCGAGCGCGACCCGCACCCCGCTGGCACGCAGCTCGGCGAGCAGGGCGGTCGCCACCTCGAGGTCGTGCACGAGGGCGGTCTCGGTCAGCTCGACGGTGAGCCGTTCGGCGGCGATCCCGGTCGCGGCCAGCGCGGCGGCGACGTCGGTGACCAGCGCCGGCCCGAGCTGGTGGGCGGACACGTTGACGCTCACGCTCATCGCCGGCAGTCCGGCAGCGTCCCACGCCGCGAGCTGCTGCAACGCCTCGGTCAGCACCCACCGGCCGACCTCGACGATCAGACCGGTCTCCTCGAGCAGCGGCACGAAGCTGACCGGGCCGACCGCACCCGCGGTGGGGTGGTGCCAGCGCAGCAACGCCTCGACGCCGGTCACGCGACCGTCGCCGAGCGACACGATCGGTTGGTAGACGAGGTGGAGCTCGCGCCGGTCGAGCGCACCGGCGAGGTCCTGGCGCAGCTGGGCACGCTCGATCACGCGCTGGTGCGCCCGCTCGTCGTACACCTCGGCGCGACCCCGGCCGCTGCTCTTGGCCAGGTAGGTGGCGAGGTCGGCGTGCTGGACGAGACGATCCGGATCCCCGTCGCCGGCCGCAGCGGTGGCCACGCCGATCGACACGCTCGCGTGCAGGTCACGGCCGGCGACCCGGACGGGCGGCTCGAAGCTGGTCAGCACCCGTTCGGCGACGGTCACGGCGCCGGTGCGGTCCACACCCGGCAGCAGGATCACGAACTCGTCCCCGCCGATGCGGGCGGCGACGTCGCGGTCACGCAGGACCTGCCGCAGCCGTCGGGCCACCTCGACCACGAGCGCGTCCCCGGCGTCGTGGCCGAGGGTCTCGTTCACGGTGCGCAGGTGGTCGATGTCGACCTGGAGCACCGCGCACGGGCCGGCGCTCACCGCGACGGCCGCCGCCGCGTTGAAGCCGTCGCGGTTGGCCATGCCCGTCAGCGAGTCGTGGCGGGCCTGGTGACGCAGCTCCCGCTCGACCGCCGCCGAGCGCCGCTGGTCGCGGGCCACCGTCGCCACCCAGGCGAGCCGGCCGTCGGGCTCGTGGTGGGCGACCATGACCACCGACACGGGGACCGCCTCGCCGGCGGCGGAGCGCAACGTCAGGTCGCCGGTCCACGTGCGTCGTCCCCGCAGCGCCTGCGTGGCGTCGACCTCGATGACCGCACGGCTGGCCACCGTGTACGCCGAGGCGGCACGGATCGCCGGGCCGTCCAGGTCCCAGCCGAGCAGGGCCAGTGCGGCCGGGTTCGCGTCGTCGACCACTCCGTCGGCGCTCGCGAACCACACCAGATCGGGACTGAGGGCGTAGAGCACCTCACCCCGGGCCGTCCCTGCCGGCGCGGCGACGCTGGTCGATCGGTCCACGGTCTCGCTCGGGGGTCGTCGGGGGGCGGCTGCGGCCCGTCGGCCGGCCAGCGCGTGGCTCTACGGATGGTGCGTACCCTCCGCACACCGGATGGGTCACGGACGGTGACGAGGAGCCTGTGGTGTCGGTGAGGGAGCGCAACAACGTCCGCGAGCTCGGTGACCCGGACGGTCCGCCGTTGGTGTTCGCGCACGGGTTCGGGTGCAGCCAGGACATGTGGCGGTTCGTCGCTCCCGCCTTCGTCGACGACCACCGCGTCATCCTGTTCGACCACGTCGGTGCCGGCGGTTCCGACCCCAGCGCGTACGACCCCGACCGGCACGCGAACCTGCGCGGCTACGCCGAGGACGTGGTCGAGCTGCTCACCCAGCTCGACGTCCGCGACGCGGTCTTCGTCGGGCACTCGGTCAGCTCCATGATCGGGGTGCTGACCCAGATCGCCGCCCCGGAGCGGATCGCCGAGCTGGTCCTGCTGTGCCCGTCGCCGCGCTACCTCGACGACGAGGACGGGTACCGCGGCGGGTTCGGTCAGGCCGACATGGAGGAGCTGCTCGACCTGCTCGACCGCAACTACCAGGGGTGGGCCGCCGCGCTGGCACCCACCATCGTGGGCAACGCCGACCGGCCGCAGCTCGCCGAGGAGCTCGAGGACAGCTTCTGCCGCACCGACCCGGAGATCGCGAGGCAGTTCGCCCGGGCCACCTTCCTCGGCGACAACCGGGTGGACCTGCCCCAGGTGACGGCGCGCACGCTGGTGATCCAGGTCGCCAACGATGCCATCGCGCCGGTCGAGGTGGGGCGCTACGTCGCCGATCAGGTCCCCGACAGCACGATGACGATCCTGGACGTCGAAGGGCACTGCCCGAACTTCAGCGCCCCGGACGAGA
>CAYSTY010000045.1:2576-12228 GCA_964433685.1 uncultured Actinomycetota bacterium
ATGACGATCCTGGACGTCGAAGGGCACTGCCCGAACTTCAGCGCCCCGGACGAGACCATCGCCGCGATCCGGGACTTCCTCGCCCGCCGCCCCGTTCCCGCCGTCAGCTGATCGCGGACCTCGACGTGGCGGGCCAGGTGCGGGTGGGGACCAGCGGTTGGCAGTACGACGACTGGCGTGGGACGGTCTACCCCGACGGGGTGGGGCCGGCGCGCTGGCTCGCGCACTACGTCGACTGGTTCCCGACGGTCGAGGTCAACAGCACCTTCTACCGGCTGGCACGCCGGACGGCCGCCGAGCGGTGGGCCGCGACCGCCCCCGACGGCTTCGAGTTCGTCCTCAAGGGCAGCCAGTTCATCACCCACCGCCTGAAGCTCAAGGACGCCGCCGGGGCCGTCGAACGGTTCTTCGCGCCGCTCGAACCGGTGCTGCCTCGGACCGCCGTGATCCTGTGGCAGCTGCCGCCGCGGTGGAAGCACGACCTCGACCGGCTCGCGTCGTTCCTCGCCGTCCTGCCGTCCGGCCACCGCTACGCGGTCGAGTTCCGCGACGAGGACTGGTTCTCGCCCGACACCTACGCCGTGCTCGAGGCCCACGGTGTGGCGCAGGTGTGGCTGTCGTCCAGCCTCACCTCGCGCCACGAGCTGGTCGCGACCGGTGACCACCTCTACGTCCGCTTCCACGGGCTGTCCGAGCGCGCCTACCGCCACGCCTACACCGAGGACGAGCTGGCGCCGTGGGCCGCGCGGCTGCGGGAGGCGACCGCCGACGGCCGGCCCGCCTGGGTGTTCTTCAACAACGACTTCGAGGGCAACGCCGTCCGCGACGCCAGCACCCTCCGCCGGCTCCTCGGCGACGCCGCCCGCCCCTGGCCGCCACCTGCCTGATCGCTCCCGACCTCGCCGTCGACGTCGAGGTGGCGGGTTCCTGCCGCCCTCGTCGGGACGGGCGGTGGCCGGACCGGCGGTGCGGACCGCGGCACCGCCGTTGTGAGACGGTGAGACAGATGCAATCATCCGTCTCAACCACACGCAGCGGTGCCGCGGGAACGGCACCTGACGGGAGGCGAACGTGGTGGCGTGGGCCGGTGCCCTGTGGGACCGCGGTGTCGGTGCGCTGCTGACCGAGGCCGGGACCCTCGCCGCGTACGCGTTCGAGGGCCTGCGCGGCACCGTCGGCGTGCGGCGCTGGTGGGACGACTTCCTGCGCGAGTGCTGGTTCCTGGTGTCGGTGACCGCGCTGCCGGTCCTGCTGATCTCGGTCCCCCTGGCCGCCACCGTGTCGCTCCAGGTCGGTGACCTCGCCCGCCAGCTGGGGGCGCAGTCGGCCACCGGGTCGATCATCGGGGTCGCGGTCATCCGCGAGGTCGCACCGATGGCGACCGCCGTCATCACCGCCGGCGCCGGCGGGACCGCGATGTCCGCCGACATGGGCGCGCGCCGCATCCGCGACGAGCTCGACGCCCTCGACGTGATGGGGATCGACCCCACCCGGCGGCTGGTGACCCCGCGCATCTGGGCGTCCGTGGTGGTGGCCACCGCCCTCGTGCCGCTGGTCGTCCTCGCCGGCATCGGCGGCGGGTTCGTGTTCAACGTGCTGCTCCAGGACGTCACCGCCGGGGCCTACCTGTCCGGGGTCACCTCGCTGCTGCAGCTCGCCGACCTCCTCCAGGCCCTGCTCAAGGCGTCCGTCTTCGGGTTCATCGCCGGGGTCGTGGCCTGCGCCAAGGGGATGACCTGCGCCTACGGCCCCGTCGGGGTGGGGCGGGCCGTCAACCGCGCGATCGTGCAGACCTTCGTGCTGGTGTTCGCGGCCAACACCGCCATCAGCGGGCTGTACATCGCCACCGTCCCGCAGCGGCTCTGACGTGGTCACCGTCACGGGTCTGCGTCCGAGCCTGCGCCCCGTCGTCCGAGCGGGCCAGCGCACGCGACGTTCGCTCGCGGGCCTCGGCGGCGGGACGCTCGAGTTCGCGCTGCCGGCCCTGTGGGCCGCGCTCACACAGGTGGTCCTCCGCCTGCGGTTCCGCCAGGTCGTGCTCCGTCAGGTCAGCGACATCGTGGTCGGCGTCGGGGGGTACGTCCTCGGCGGCGGGATGATCTTCGTGGTGTTCGCCATGGCGTTCTTCGCCGGCACCGCCGTGGGGTTGCAGGGCTACGTCGGGCTGGCCGAGATCGGGGCGGAGTCGCTCCTCGGCGTCGCGGCCTCGCTCGGCAACGTCCGTGAGATCGTCCCCGTCGTCGCCGGCGCCGCGGTCGCCGCGCAGGTGGGCACCGCGTTCACCTCCGAGCTCGGGGCGATGCGCGTCGCCGACGAGATCGACGCCATCGAGGCGATGGGGCTGCCGGCGCGGACCTACCTCGTCTCGACCCGCATCGTCAGCACGCTGCTCGCGGTCGTGCCGCTGTACGTCCTGGCCCTGTTCGCCAGCTTCTTCGCCACGCGGCTGATCGCGGTCCAGACCTTCGGGCAACCGCCGGGGGTCTACGACCACTACTTCGCGCTGTACCTGCCCCCGATGGACGTGGTCTACAGCCTGCTCAAGGTCGTGGTGTTCTCGGTCGTGGTCGTCCTCGTCCACTGCTACCACGGCTTCCACGCCACCGGCGGTCCCGCCGGCGTCGGTCGCGCCACCGGCCGGGCGGTCCGGACCTCGATCATCGCGATCGTGCTGATCAACCTGCTGCTGTCGTACCTGTTCTGGGGCGGCGGCTCGACCATCTCGGTGGCGGGCTGATGCGCGCCGGGCCGATGCTGCGACCCACCGACGGTGAACGCGCCGTCGCCGGCGGCGTCGTGCTCGTCCTGGTCGCCGCGCTCGTCCTCGTCACGCTGCGCCTGCCCGGCAGCGGTGCGGCCGGGCCCACCTACGAGGTCGACCTGCCCCACGCCGGGCAGGGGATCGGCCGGGCGTCCGAGGTGCGCATCCGCGGGGTCGAGGTCGGCGAGGTGACCCACCAGACCGTCGACGCACGTGGGCGCGCGCGGCTCACCGTCGCGCTCGAGGCGTCGGCGCCGCCGCTGCCGGCCACCACACGGGCGAGCGTCCAGCCGCTGTCGCTGTTCGGACCGCAGTACCTCGCGCTCGACCTCGGCGACCACGACGCGGCCACGCCGGTCCTGGCCGACGGGGCGACGCTGGTCGCCGCGACCGGACCGACCGAGCTCCAGGAGGTCCTCGGCCGGACCGCGACCCTCCTCGACGCGGTCGACGGCGAGGCGATCGCCCGCCTCGTCGGCGCCACCGCCGACGTCGCCCGCGACCTCGCCCCCCGCACCGACGGGATGCTGGCCGCCGCCCGCACCCTCACCGACGTCGCGGTCCGACACACCGACGACGGCACCCGGCTGCTCGCCGACCTCGACCGGATCGGCCGCGACCTCGACGGGACCGTCGCGCGGTTCACCACCGTCGGTGCGCAGGTCCACGACCTCGTCCCCGCCCTGGTCGAGCGACGCGACGGGTTCGGTCACCTGCTGACCTCCTCGACCCGGACCGCCCGGGTCGTGGGTGACCTGCTCGTCGCCCACCCCGACGCCGTCGCGGAGCTGGCCGGCTCGCTCCTGCCCGCCCTGCTGCCCCCGCTGGCGGCGCTCGTCGCCGACGTGACCGCCGTCCCCGAGTTCGCCGACACCATCGCGGTCCTGTTCGGCGAGCTCGCCAGCGTCTTCCACGTCGACGGTCCCGCGGGCCAGCGTCTCGGCGCGATCGAGCTCCAGCTCGGCCTCGACCCGTGCGAGGTGCTCGACCTGCTCGCCTGCCACCAGGCGGTGCGACGGTGAGCCGGCTCGTGGGGCTGCGCCTGCTGGTGTTCGTGGTCGTGGCGGCGGTCCTGACCGGCGCCATCGCGGTCGCGATCGTCGGCGCCGAGCTCGGACCCCGCTACCGCCTCGTCGCCGCGTTCGACGACGCGTCGGGTCTGCGCGCCGGCGACCGGGTCCGCCTCGCCGGCGTGCCCGTCGGGTCGGTCGTCGACGTCGAGGTGGTGGACGGCCGCGCCGAGGTGTCCCTCGACGTCGACCGTGCGGTGACCCTGCCCCGCGACACCCGCGCGGTGGTCACCTGGGTCGACCTGCTCGGCAACCGCCAGCTCGACCTCGAACCGGGGCAGGACGCGGCCGAGCTCACGCCCGACGACCGCATCGAACGCACCGCGGCGCGGACCGACATCGGCGTGCTGGCCACCGAGCTCGGTCCGCTGCTCGGCAGCCTCGATCCGGAGCGGATCGACCAGCTGCTGACGAGCGTCGACCGCATCCTGGCCGACAGCCACGACGACCTCGTCGGCACCACCCGTGACGCCCGGGTCCTCGTCGAGCTGCTCGGGGAACGCAGCACCACCATCGCCACGATGCTCGCCGACTACCGCGCCGTCGCCGAGACCATCGGCACCCGCGAGGATCAGCTGCGTCACCTCGTCGGGGACCTCACCGCGTTGGCCGACGCCTTCGGCGGCTCGGAGCAGGCGCTCGTCGGGACGCTCGACGACGCGACCGCGGTGCTCGCGAGCGTGGAGAGCTTCCTCGACGCCAACGAGGTGGGTCTGCGTCGGCTGGTCGCCGACCTCGCCGGCCTGGTGGACGTCGCCCTCGAACGGCTCGACGACCTCGACCACGGCCTGGAGGTCCTGCCCGCCGCCCTCGAGGGGCTGTTCCGCGTGCTGCGGCACGGCGACTACCTGCGCGTCGACGGGGTGTGCCTCGGGTTCAGCGAGGAGCCGTGCATCGGGGTCCGCAGCAGCGCGCCGGAACGGGGGCGCTGATGCGTCTGCGTGACCGGTCCTTCCACGACGCCGACCCGCAGCTGCTCGGCCTGGTCGGCCTCGCGGTCGTCGGGGGGATCGTCGTGCTGGCGCTGGCCTACGCCACCCTCGGCTGGTTCCAGCCCACCTACGTCGTCAGCGGCAGCTTCACCGACGCCGCCGGGTTGCGCAGCGGGTCGGCGGTCACCGTCGCCGGCGTCGAGGTCGGTCGCGTCACCGGCGTGACGGGCGACTTCGACCACGGGCACGTCACCGTGACCTGGGAGGTCGAGGCCGGGGTCGACCTCGGCCCGCGGACCCGCGCCGACATCGAACCGTCGTCGCTGTTCGGTGGCTACGCCATCCGGCTGTCGGGACCGGTCGAGACGCCCTACCTCGCCGACCTGCCCGCGGAGGAGCGCCACCGCGACCTCGACCGCACCTCGGTCCCGATCGGGTTGACCGCGGCGCTCGACACCGCGACGAGCCTCGTCGACGACCTCGACACCGACCTCGTCGAGACGGTGATGAGCCGGACCGTCGCCCTGGTGGCGGAGACCGAACGTGACCTCGTCCCGCTGCTCGAGGGGTTCGCCGACGTCGCCACCCTGGTCGAGGGCGGGTCGGCGGACCTCGAACGGCTGGCGGCCGAGGGCCGACGGCTGGCCGAGGTGGCCCGCGCGTCCGAGGACGACCTCGACGCGCTCGTGGCCGCGGCCACCGCGCTGCTCGACGAGCTCGGCACCCGGGAGGCGCAGCTGCGGGCGCTGCTCGGTGACGGGCACGCGACCGTCCGGCGGCTCGGGGACCTGCTGGCCGAGCAGCGGGCCGACCTCGAACGGCTGACCGCCGGGGTGTCCGAGGTCGTGGCCGTGGTGGGGGCACGCGCCGACGAGGTCAACCACGGCCTGGCCCTGCTCGGACCGGCGTTCGAGGAGCTCGCAGCCGCCGGTGACAGCGACAACGAGTGGCTCGAGTTCACCGCACCGAGCTTCGGTCCGATCACCCGGGGCAGCGATGCGATCACCGATCCGCTCAGCCCCCTGACCGAGCTGGACCTGCCCGCGCTGCTGGACGTGGTCGGCGACCTGGTGGGGCTGCGATGACCGCGTCGGGACGGGCGACGACCACGCCGCGGCGACGCCTGACGGCAGGGCTGCTCGCGCTGCTGCTGACCGCCTCGACCGTCCTCACCGCCTGTGCGGCCGGGGACGACGGGGGCACGACCGTGACCGCCACCTTCGCCCGTGCCGCCGGGTTGTTCGAACGCTCGCGGGTGCAGACCCTGGGGCTCGACGTCGGCCACGTGGATGCCATCGAGGTCGCCGGCGACGTCATCGAGGTCACCCTCCGGATCGACCCTGACGTCCCCCTCCCCGCCGACGTGACCGCGACCATCGCGCCGGTGTCCCTGATCGGGGAACGCAACGTCGTGCTCGGCCCCGCCTACCGGCCCGGGACGCCCCAGCTGGAGGACGGCGCACACATCCCGCTCGGACGGACCCGCTCGGCACCCGAGCCCGACGACGTCCTGGACGCCGTGCTGGAGGTGTCCGGCCTGCTCGACCGTCCCGAGACCCGCGAGCTGCTGACCACCGCCGCCGACGCGCTCGACGGTCGGGGGGAGCTGCTCGGCGACGCCATCGGCGCGGGGGGCCGCATCGCGTCCCAGCTGCGGGCGCAGGACGACGAGCTGCTGACCGCGGCCGACGGCCTGGCCGATCTCGCCGGCATCGTCAACCGGCGTGGCGACCAGCTCACCGAGCTGGTCGACGGCTACGCCCGGGCGCTCGACATCCTCGCCTCCGACCGCGACCGGCTGCGGCCGCTGCTGGCCGAGGTGCTGCGCGCCGTGGACGAGGGGGAGCAGCTCGTCACCGCCGTCGGCGGGCAGCTACCCGCCGACCTCGCGACCCTGACCACGGTCGCTCACCAGCTGGAGGCCAACACCGCCTCGATCGCGACGATGCTGGAGACCCTCCCGCAGGTGGTCGACGTGCTGCTGGCGGCCTACCGACCCGAGACGCAGGGGGTCAAGCTCCGGTTCACCGTCGGCCCGACCATCGCGACGCTGCTCGGTCAGGTCGGGGGGCTGCTCGGCCTCGACCTCCTCGACTGCGTGCCCACCCCCGACATCGCCTGCGAGGAGGGGTCGTGAACCGACGTCCTGCCGCGCTCCTGCTGGCGGTGCTGGTGCTCGTCACCGGCTGCCGGCCCGAGCTCATCGGTGCGCCGACCGACGGCACGCAGCTGCACGCCCGGTTCGACCACGTGGACAACCTCGTGGTCGGTCACGCCGTGCAGCTCGCCGACGTGCCGGTGGGGGTGGTGACCGACATCCGGCTCGACGGGTACGAGGCGGTCGTGCGCTTCGTGGTCGACGGGGTGCGGGTCCCGACCGGGACCACCGCCAGCATCGGACGGACCTCGCTGCTCGGAGAGGACCACGTCCAGCTCGCCTACCCGGACGAGGACGTCACCTCCCTGCCCGACCACGACCCCGAGGTGGCACTGACGGCCGGACCACCGTCCCGCGGGCTCGAGGACGTCACCACCCGGGCGGTCGAGCTGCTCGGCGCGCTGTCGGGGGACGACATCCGCACCGTGGTCGACGCCGGCGTGACCATCACCGCCGGCAACGAGGAGCGCATCAGCGCGCTGGTCGCCGACGTCGCGGACGTCACCGGGCACTACGCGCAGCAGCGTGACGCCATCGCGTCCACGATCGACACGATGGCCGGGCTCGGCGCCGACCTGGCCGACGACCGCGACGCGTTCGCCACCCTCCTCGACGACGTGGACGCGGCGACCGGGATCCTCGTCGAGCAGCGTCACCGGATGGTCGACGCCTTGCGGGCGTTCTCGCACCTCACCGACGCGGCGCAGGGCAGCGTCCTCGGGGGGACGCGGACCTCGTTCGAGGAGACGCTCACCGAGCTCGGTCCGGTGCTGGCCGCGTTCACCGAGGACCCCGATCGGCTGCCTCGTCTCATCGAGCAGCTGATGCTGTTCGTCGACCGCATCCCCGCCGCGGTGCGGGAGGACGAGCTCGAGCTGTTCGGCCTCATCACGATCGCGCTGCCCACCGGTGGGCTGACGCCGTGAACCGTCTGCGTCTGGCCGTCAACCTCACCACCTTCCTCGTGGTCACCCTGATGCTCGGCTGGTGGGCGGTCAGCAACCACATCACCTTCGGGCTGACCTCCCCCGCCGCGGACGAGCTGGTGGTCGAGTTCGCCGAGCTGCCGGGCGTCCGCGACGGGTCGGAGGTCACCTACCTCGGCCACGGCATCGGGACCGTCCGGTCGGTGGTGCTCGACGACGACGGCGTGGACATCGTCACCGCGATCGACCCCGAGGTGGAGCTGCCCGCCGACCTGAGCGCGACCGTCCGGCGCCGGTCCGCGCTCGGCGAGCCGTACCTCGAGCTCGCCCCGGTGGAGGGCGCCGACCCCGACGGACCCCGGCTCGCACCCGGCGGCCGGATCGCGCGGGAGCGGACCACACCCCCGGTGTCGTACGAGGAGCTGCTCACGGCGGTCAGCGACCTGCTCGACCAGGTGCCGGTCGACGCGGTCGACACCATCGTCAGCGAGCTCGACCTCGCCCTCGACGGCCGCGGCGGTGAGCTGCGGCAGGCCCTGGCGGACGTCGACGCGGTGCTGACCACCGTCGCCGCCGAGGCCCCGATGCTGGACCGCCTCGCGACCGAGTCGACCGCGATGGCGGCGCTGGTCGCGGACCTGACGCCCACCTTCGCCGGCGCCACCGACGACCTCGCCGCGGTGGTCGCGGAGGTCCACGCCGGCCGGGGTGCCCTGATCGAGGCGGTGGACCGCGCGCCGGCCCTGCTCGACCGGGTCACCGACATCACGGTCGCGATGCGGCCCGAGCTCGGGTGCCTGCTCGGCACGCTCGACCGGTCGTTGTCGCAGCTCGACACGCCGGAGAACGCCGACCGGATCGCCGCGATCCTGGCCGGTGCCCCGTCGCTGATCGCCATGATGCAGGACGTCACCCACGACCGGTCCGACGGCCCGTGGCTGCGGGTCGACGCCATCTTCAACACCGGACGGGAACCGGTCACGACCTACGCCGAGCCGCGTGCCATCCCCGAGCCACAGCCGACGCCGACCTGCGACCGCCAGCCGTACGCGGCGCCGGACGTCGCGGGCCCGGACGAGCGTGGGGCGCTGGCCCCGGTCGCCGGCGACCGGGGGCGCGGCGGGGACGACGCGGCAGCGGTGGGAGGCGCCGGCGAGGACCGCGTCGCGGCACCGTCCACCGACCCGGGCAACGTCGGGCCGTCGTGGTGGTGGGCCCTCGTGGCGGCGATCGCCGCGGGGCTGCTGGTCCTCATCGTGGTCACCCTCCTGCGACGGTCGGGAGGTCGCCCGTGAGCACACCCGACGCCGCTACCGTCGGTGCGGCCGGGGTCGCCGGCGACGCCGGGCAGGAGGTGATCGTGGAGCGTGCGGATCGGGTCGTCGCGCTCGCCGTCGAGCGCCTGCACGTCGAGGACGACACCTCGCGACGCATCCTCGACGCGGCGGTCGAACGCTTCACCACCTTCGGGATCCGCCGCACCACCATGGACGACGTCGCCGCCGCGGCCGGGATCGGCCGAGCGACCCTCTACCGCCGCTTCTCCGGCCGCGACGACATCGTGCGGGCCACCGTCACGCGTGAGATGGCCCGGTTCGTGACCACCGTGCACGAGTCGGTCCGCGACCTCGAGGATCCGGGCGACCAGCTCGTCGAGGGGTTCGTCGCCATCCTGCGGGCCGCCCGCGAGCACCCGCTGCTCAACCGCCTCATCGAGACCGAACCGGAGTACCTGCTGCCGTTCCTGACCGTGCAGGGCGAACCCGTGCTGGCGCTGTGCCGCGACTACCTCGCCGGGCAGCTCG
>CAYSTY010000046.1:0-12201 GCA_964433685.1 uncultured Actinomycetota bacterium
TCGGGCCCTTCGGTACCCTCCCGGCCCCACCGCCCGTGCCCTCCGGCCCTGGCGGAGCAGCAGCGTCGTCCCACCCCTGGGACGCGAGTAGCGTCGTCCCACCCCTGGGACGCGAGGAACGTCGTCCCATGGGGCGCCCTGGTGAGGGGTGTACCCCGAGGTCGCGGGGCGGCGTCAGACACCGGCTCGATGAGAGGCAGATCGCGTGGTGGAGTGGTTCCGCGAGTTCGGCGCCGCCGTCCCTGACGCCCTGCGTGCGCTCTACTACTTCGGCGACCCCGCATCGACGGGGCGCGGCTGGGTCGGGGCGGCGATCATGCTGCTGTGGCTCGGGCCCCTGATGGCGTTGCCGCTGTACATCGCCAAGATCACGGCGGGCAAGCGCGAGTGGGTGTCGGCCACGATGGGCGTCATGGGCGCCTCGTCGTTCATCTGGTGGGTCCACGGCGTGCTCCCGCACGCGTGGATCCAGTTCGTCGAGGCGAACGAGACCGTCCTGGCGGGCCGCATCATCCCCGAGACCGCCGGTTTCGACGTCAGCGAGGACTACCGGGTGGAGATCGCCTCCAACCTCTACGGCGTCATCGCCGACTCGGTGGTCGCCGTCCTGATGATCGGCGGCATCGTGCTGACGCTGTGGCTGTTCCTGCGCGTCCAGAAGATGTACCCCAAGACCTTGGCAGCCGGTGAGGTCAAGCCCGAGGCCGGCGGTTACAAGTAGCCGACCTGCGGATCTCGACCGCACCGTACGAGCGCACCATCGACCAGCACGACCGCGTCGCACCGGAAGGAGGGACATCGTGGGCAAGACCGACAAGGGCGAACACCCGCTGATGTTCGACGACTACGTCGTCCAGCAGGTCGATGCACAGTGGCTCCAGGAGCGCGTCAAGCCCAAGCGTCACATCGGGCTGACCGCCGAGCTGTGCATCCTGTGCCGGGCGTGCGAGGACGTCTGCCCCTGGGAGTGCATCTACATGATGTCGCCCGGGATCATCCGTGACGCGGACAACCCCGAGCTGGTGACGCTCGCGGCGCAGTCCCACGCGGTGTTCATCATCGACGACAACGAGTGCACGCGCTGCGCCATCTGCGTGGAACGCTGCCCCTCCGACGCCCTGTGGCTCGGGCGGACCGACAACTAGGAGCAGGACGAGTGGCGAAGCGGCCGAGCATGCCGAGCTGGGGTGAGACCAAGACCAGCGTCCAGGACAACGTCATCTGGAAGTCGATCTTCCGTCCTGGCTCGATCTACCGCAAGGGCTACCGCGACACCTCGCGGGACCGCGCCCTCGCGGCGATGAACAACGTGCTCTACCACCTCCACCCGGTGAAGGTGAAGCGGCACGGGCTGAAGCTCACCTACACCTACTGCCTCGGTGGCCTCAGCTTCTTCCTGTTCATCCTGCTGACCATCACCGGCATCTTCCTGATGTTCTTCTACACCCCGGCCGCCGGTGCGGGCACCGAGCTCGCCTACCTCAACATGCGCGAGCTGTCGGCGTCGGTCACGTTCGGGAACCTGGTGCGCAACATGCACCGGTGGGGCGCCCACGCGATGGTCTTCACCGTGTTCCTGCACATGGCGCGCGTCTTCTACCACGGTGCCTACAAGCCGCCGCGCGAGTTCAACTGGGTCGTCGGTGTCATCCTGCTGCTGCTGACGCTGCTGCTGAGCTTCACCGGCTACCTGCTGCCCTGGGACCAGCTGGCCCTCTGGGCGGTCACCGTCGGTACCAACATGATGGGCTACACCCCCGTGTTCGGCGACCAGGTCCAGTTCGTGCTCCTCGGCGGGGTGTCGATCGGCCCGGCGACCCTGCTGCGGTGGTACGTGCTGCACGTGCTGTTCATCCCCTTCGTCACCGTCATCTTCCTCGCGGTCCACTTCTGGCGGATCCGCAAGGACGGCGGCATCTCCGGTCCCCTGTGACGCCACCTGCCGACGCCGGGTACACCCGGCCCGTGGGTGACGAGAGGTAGAGCTGATGTCGGAAGAGGTCCAGATGGATCAGGCGGTCTACGACCGCCTGATCGCCGACGGCATGTCGGAGCGGATGGCCCGCGCCAAGGCGAAGGCGGCCAGCGTCCGCGCCGCCAAGATCGCCGAGGGGCAGGCGCTCGGGCCCAAGCCCGCCGACGAGGCGGCGTCCGCGCTCGAAGCCTTCCGTTCCAACCAGGGCGGCGCGGTGGCCACCAAGACCGCCGCACCGGCCGACGCGGGTGGCGCCGGTGGTGGCCGGCTCACCCCCGAGGAGCGCGCCGCCCGCGTGGCCGCGTCGCTCGGCAACGGTGACTCGGGGTCGATCGGCGTCCCGGCCGCCAGCTCGCACACCCACCGGATGCTGGCGTTGGTCCCGCCGGCCGGCATCCAGCAGGTCCAGTCCAAGCAGATGGACAAGGTCTACACCTGGCCGCACCTGCTGCTGATCGAGTTCGTCTCGCTGCTGGCGATGGGCGCCCTGCTGCTGATCGTCTCGTTCTTCCTCGACGCGCCGCTCGGCTCGCTCGCCAACCCCAACGAGGTCCCGGCCATCAACAAGGCGCCGTGGTACTTCATGGGCCTGCAGGAGCTGCTGCGCTACTTCCACCCCATGATCGCCGGGGTGACCCTGCCGGGCGTGTTCCTCGTCGGACTGATGGCCACCCCGTACATCGACAAGAACCCCTCGGCACGGCCGGAGAACCGCAAGGTCGCCAACATGGCCTTCACCTTCTTCATGGCCTTCTGGGGCATCCTGGTCATCATCGGCTCGTTCCTGCGCGGCGCCGGTTACGAGTGGGCGTGGCCCTTCACCCAGGGTCTCGGCTTCACCCTCTGATCTCTCCCGAACCGGGGCCGCACGCCGGCCCCGCAAGGAGCACCTCCCATGGCAGACGCCAAGAGCAAGGGACGGCTCGACCTCCCGCGGGTCGAACGGCGTGCCTTCCTGCGGTACGGCATGTTCGGCGCCGTCAGCGCCGGGCTCGGTGGCTTCGGCCTCGCCTCCCTCGGCTTCCTCTACCCGCGCCCCGGTGACGAGCTCACCGGCGAGGTGCCGCTCGAGGACGCCGAGACCCTCGCCGCGACCATCCAGGAGACCCGGGCGCCCGTGCGCGTGCCCGACGGCGGCATCTCGATCGTGACCTGGGATCCCTCCAGCGAGACGGCGATGGCCAGCTACGGCGAGGACCACGCCATCGTCGGGGACGTGGGGCTGATGGCGATCTACTCGCAGCGTTGCGTGCACCTCGGGTGCGCCGTGCCGTGGTGCCAGAGCTCGCAGTGGTTCGAGTGCCCCTGCCACGGTTCGCGTTACAACCGCTGGGGTGAGTACACCGCCGGCCCCGCGCCACGAGGGCTGGACCGGTACTCCTCGTTCGTCGACGAGGGCACCGGCATGTTCGTCGTCGACCTCGGCAACCTGATCACCGGACCCGCCCGCACGGCGAACGCGCTCGAGCAGCCCCAGGAGGGGCCCGCCTGCGTCGACGCCTGACCTGCACGTCCTGCGAGGGGAACCACCGTCATGACCAACCTGTTCCTGGCCGCCGAGAGCGGCGGCAGCGGCGGGGCCGTCCCGATCATCCTGCTGCTCGTGGCCCTCGCCGGCTTCGCCGTGGCCTACTTCGTGGTCGGCCCGGGCAGGTCCCGTCGGGGCCCCAAGCGCGGCGCCGACATCCCGCTGTCGATGCGCCCCTACCACTCCGACGAGGAGCTCGAGACCACCGGGATGGAGCGCGCGATGGCGTGGGGGGTGGCCTTCGCGGTCTTCTCCGCGCTGTTCCTGCCGCTGTACTGGGTCATCGAGCCGACCCGCATCGCGGACCGCAACGAGGACTTCTACAACGCCGACGTCGCCAACGGGCGCGAGCTGTTCCAGTCGGCCTGCGCGTCCTGCCACGGCACCGAGCTGAACGGTGGGAACGCGCCGAACCCGGACGCGGACATCGCCGCGCCCTGGCCGGCGCCGGCGCTGAACAACATCGTCGCGCGCTACGAGGACTCGGAGATCGTCGCCGACCCGTACGAGTTCATCATCATGACGCTCGAGAACGGTCGCCCCGGCACGCCGATGCCGGCCTTCGGGGTCGGTGCGGGTGGTCAGTACTCCGACAACGAGCTCAACCAGATCGCGACCTACATCCTGTCGGTGCAGACCGGTGAGCTGCCGCAGGTGGACGCGCAGGCGTTCGTGGGCCGCTCCGGCGAGGACCTGTTCGCCGACAACTGCGCCCGCTGCCACGGCGCCGAGGGACAGGGTGTGGTCGGCCCGGACCTCCAGGGCGTCTACGAGCGCTACGGCGTCGACCCCGACGAGGACCCGGAGCAGGCCCGTGCCGTGATCCGTCAGGCCGTCGAGCAGGGCCGCCTGGTGCCGGGCAACACCCCGATGCCCTCGTTCCGTCAGGTCCTGTCCGATGACGCCATCGAGGCCGTCATCGACCACATCGAGTCGTTCCAGACCACCGGCGGGCCGGCGTTCGGCCAGCTCGGCGGCAACCCTGGCCAGGGAGGTGACCAGTGAGCGAGTCGCTCTTCCTCGCGGTCGAGAGCGTCATCCCGGCCAGCCACCCGGCCGCGATCCTCGCGCTCCCGCTCGGTCTGTTGTTCTTCGGCGGGTCGGTCTTCATGCTCCTGTGGTCGAACTACGGGGCCAAGAAGGCCGGCGCCATGTACGGCACCGCCTTCTTCGGCTTCGGCCTGCTGCTCGGGGTGTTCTTCTGGTTCGGCGGACCGGGCATCCCCGCCTCGCTCGGGATCACCCACCTGCCGGGTCAGACCTCCACCCACTACGACCCGCAGTGGTACGGCTTCGAGCAGGGCTCCGAGCGCGCCGAGTTCTACCCGGCGTCCAACGACCCCGACTCGTTCCAGGACGTGGTGACCTTCACCGATCGTCAGGACCTGTCCGAGGAGCGTCTGCAGTCCGACCCGCTGTACGCCAGCACGGTCGGATCGGTGGGCTCGGCCGTCGACGTCATGATGAACCAGTACCTGCCGGTCGACGACAACGGTGTGGCCCAGATCGGCGCGGAGACGCGGACCGCGCTCGAGGAAGCGGTCGCCGAGCTCATCGAGGAGACGCCGGAGCTGCAGGCGGAGGGCGTGCGTCGCGCGCCGACCTTCTACACCGCCGAGGCGGTCGGTGAGCCGCGCGTCACCGAGGACAACGGGGTCCAGGTCGTCACGCAGCGCTTCCGCACGGTGGCCAACTTCACCGACGCCGACGGGGTGCCGATCCTGCGCACCACCACCGACGAGAACGGGGAGGAGATCGAGGCTCCCTGGCCCGTCGGGGAGGAGACCGACTGGTTCGCGTTCCTCGACCCGGGTGCCGAGTGGTTCCCGTCCATGCTGTGGACCGTGATCAGCGCGCTCGGTTTCGCGGGCAGCCTGTTCTGGCTCGACCGGCTCGAGTTCGCCGACAAGCGTCGTGAGCTCGAGGTCGCCGAGGAGCCCGAGGACCTCGCGGTGCCGATCGCGCAGTGACCCTCGCCGCACCCTGACGCACCCCGCGGGCGTCGGCCTCCGGCCGGCGCCCGCACCCCGTGCCACCCCGGGTTGGCACCGACCCGCCGCCACGGGCACCCTGGCCCGGCACCCGCCGTCCTGGCCACCCCCCGACTCGACAGGACCGTCCGTGTCCCGCCTGGTCGTCCCGCTGCTCGGCCTCGCACTGCTGCTGGCCGCCTGCGGCGGTGGGAGCGCCGCCGCCGGGTGCGACCGGATGCCCGGGGTCCGTGCGGGCCTGTGCATCACCCCCGCCGACGAGCGCGTCGCGGCGCCGACGGCCGGCGCCCCCAAGCTCGGGGACCCGGACACCGAGGTGGCGGTCGCGGACCTCGGTGGTGACGCGACGGTGGTCAACTTCTGGGGCTCGTGGTGCGGCCCGTGCCGGACCGAACAACCCGAGCTCAACGAGGTGGCCGAACGGTTCGCCGACGCCGTCAGCTTCGTCGGCGTCAACGTCCAGGACCGCAACGAGTCCAACGCGCTCGCCTTCCAACGGGAGTTCGAACCGCCCTACCCGTCCGTCTTCGACCCGGCGGGCACCTACGCCGCCACGTTCGGCGGGGTCGGGCCGAGCACGATGCCGTCCACCATCCTCCTCGACGCCGACGGGCGGGTCGCGGCCCGCCTGATCGGCTCGACCACCGCGACGGAGCTGAGCGTCCTGCTCACCCGCCTGCTCGAGGAGGGCTGAGTGGCCGAACAGGTGCAGCTGCTCATCGCCGACGCGAACCTCCTGGTCGCGGCGGCGATCGCGTTCGCGGCGGGCCTGCTGTCGTTCGCCTCGCCGTGCGTCCTGCCGCTCGTGCCCGGCTACCTGTCGTACATGACCGGCCTGTCCGGCCAGGACCTGCAGAGCGGCAGCGCCCGCGCCCGCGGCCGGGTCCTGCTCGGCTCGGTGCTGTTCGTCACCGGGTTCGCCATCCCGTTCGTGATGCTCGGCCTCGCCGCGGGGGCGCTCGGCTTCCTCGAGCGCAACCTCGTGGCCCGCGTGGTGCTCGGCTCGGTCGTGGCCGTCCTCGGCCTGCTCATGGCATCGGGCCGGCTGATGCGCGAGGCCCGGTTCAGCGACACCGCACCGACGCGTGGCCTGGCCACGGCGCCCGTCCTCGGCTTCGTCTTCGGGGTCGGCTGGACCCCCTGCCTCGGACCGGCCGCCGGCGCCATCCTGACCCTGTCCGCGTCGGTCAGCGGCGGCGCGTCCAGCCGCGGTGCGCTGCTCGGGTTCGTCTACGCGTTCGGTCTCGGCGTCCCGTTCATCCTCTTCGGGCTGCTGTTCCGGCGCCTGTCGGGGACGCTCGGCTTCCTCAAGCGCAACGCCCGCGGGTTGCAGATCGGCGGTGGGGTGTTCATCAGCCTCGTCGGCGTCGCCATCGCGACCGGGCTCTGGGACCACATGATGTTCCTGCTGCGCCCGATGATCCAGGGCTTCGAGGCGCCCCTGTGAGCCAGCTCGACGACCGTGCGTCGCAGGCGCCGCCGGAGATGAACCCGGCGGTCCGCCGCCCCGTTCCGGGCGGGCCGGGCGGTCCCCTGGGGTTCGTGTGGGCGTCGATCGTCATGGGCTGGCGCTGGCTCGTGCGGATGCGCACGGCCCTGTACCTGCTCGGGATCCTGGCGATCGAGACCCTCCTCGCGACCGTCGTCCCGCAGGAACCGAACGTCCCCGCGACGGTCCGTGGGTGGCTCGACGGGTCCGAGGGGCCGGGCCGGACGGTGGCGAGCTTCCTCGACGCGTTCGGGTTGTTCGACGTCTACGGCTCGACCCTGTTCCTGGCCACCCTGTTCCTGCTGTACCTCTCCCTGACCGCGTGCATGGTCCCGCGCGTGCGTGCCTGGGTCCGCCTCGTGCGACGGTCGGTCCCGCCCCGCAGCCGCTACCCGGAACGGTCCGCGCAGGCGCTGCAGCTGACCACCGACCGCTCGCCGGACGAGGTCCACGCGGCCGCACGTGAGCTGCTCGCCGACCGCCACTGGCGGGTGCGTCCCGGCACCGACGGTCCGACCGGTCCGGATCAGGTCGCCGCCGAGAAGGGCCTGTGGTCCCGCGAGGGCGGATCGCTGCTGTTCCACCTGTCGTTCTACGTGCTGCTCGCCGCGGTCGTGTTCGGCCAGCTGTCGGGGTTCACCGGCCAGGTCGGGGTGGTCGAGGGCGAACCCGGCTTCGCCGACGCGCAGGCGCTGTACTGGTCCCGGGACCCGGGACGGCTCTGGGGTGAGGACGACCACGCGGGGTGGACGCTCACCCTCGAGCAGTTCCACGTCGACTGGGTCCGCGACCCGCTCGCCCCCGGCGCCGGCCAGCCCACCACGTTCGCCTCGGACGTCACCGTCGCCAGCCGCGACGGGGAGGTGACCGAGACCACGATCGAGGGCAACGCACCGGTCACCTTCGAGGGCATGAAGGTCACCCAGCTCGACTGGGGGTACGCGCCGCGCATCGAGGTGCTGGTCGACGGCGAGGTGGTGCACGACGGGTTCGTGGTCGCGCGCAGCAGCGGGGACGGCATCCCGCACTTCCGGACCGCGGTCAAGGCCCCGTCCGCCGAGCCCGACGTCGGGGTCGACGTGTTCCTGTTCCCGTTCGCGCCGCCCGGTGAGGACGGGCAGCCGCAGCTGACCGGCGCCCCGTGGGACGACGCGCCCCTGGCGGTCGTGCGCAACTACCGCGGGGACCTGCAGCTCGGTCGCACCCAGCAGTCGGTCTGGGAGCTCGACACCTCGGCGCTCGAGGCGAGCGGCGACGCGTCGCTGCGTCCGGGCATGGAGGTCACCCTCGACGACGGGGTCACGATCCGGTTCGTGGAGCTGCGTCGCTGGGTCGGTTTCCAGGTCTCCAACCGGCCGCAGCTGCCGTGGCTGCTGCTCGCCTCGGCGATGCTGCTCGGCGGCCTGTGGCCGGCGCTGTACGCCTACCGGCGGCGGCTGTGGGTCGCCGCGTCCCCGGACCCGGCCTCGGGACGTACCCTGGTGACCGTCGGCGGCCGGGCGTTCCAGCGCGCGCAGGCCTTCGAGGAGGAGCACGAGGACCTCGTGCGCGCCCTCGCCGACCGGACCGGCGCGACGCCGGTCGGACCCGCACCCCGCCCGTCGGCCCCGCCGGCACCCACCTCCTCGGCACCCGAGGAGGAGGTACCGGTGACCGGCGCCTGACCCGGGAGCACACCGTGTCCCAGGACCAGCTCGGCGAGCTGTCCCGCCTGCTGTACTCGCCCGTGACGCTGCTGCTCTACGGCACGTCGGCGGCGCTGTACCTGTACTCGCTGACGACCACGGTCGGTCGCCGCGACCAGGTCCGGCGAGGCGGCCGGTTGCTCGCGGAGCTCGGCCACGGCCGCGTCTCACGCTGGCTCGGTGGCGCCCTGGCGATCGCGGGCATCACCACCCACGTCGCCCACGAGGTGCTGCGCGGTCTCGCCCAGGAGCGCCTGCCCCTCGGCAACATGTTCGAGTTCACCTCGGCGATGGCCCTGGCGGGTGTGGCCGCCGGCCTGATCTACCTGCAGTTCGTGCGCAAGCGTCCGGAGCTGAACGGCTTCGTGATGATGGCCGGCACGCTGGTGCTCGGCTCGGCGCTGCTGGTCTACAGCTCCCCGGGGCCGCTGCAGCCGATCCTCGACACCTGGTGGCGGTCGTTCCACGTCAGCCTCATCGTCGTCGCCGCCGGGGTGCTCACCGCCGGTTTCGTCTTCACCGCGCTGCACCTGCTGCGCGACACCGCCGAACGGCGTGTCGCCGAGTCCCGGACCGCCCGCACCCTCGGCTCGACCGTCGGCGCGGCGCACGTGTCCGACCTGACCTCCGCCGACGACGCGTCGTCGGTCGCCGAACGGGTCGCGCCCGACGGCGCCGCGGACCGGTCACCGGAGGAGGCCGACGCCGCCGACGAGGCGGACGCCGCCGCCTACCGCGCGGCGCTGCGGGCCGCGATCTCGCCCTGGAAGCTCGCCCTCGGCACCTTCCTCGGCACCTCGACGGTGTCGTGGGTGTTCCTCGCCACGCCGACCCTGGAGACGGGGACCGGGCTCCAGCGGTTCCTCGCGGTCAACCTCGGCCTGGTGTTCGCCGCGCTGGTCTCGCGCTGGTTCGTGCCGTTCCTGCCGCCGGGGGCGACCCTCGACGCGCTGGCGTACCGCACCATCGCGTTCGGGTTCTTCCTGTGGACCTTCGGCGTCATCGCCGGCGCGATGTGGGCCGAACAGTCCTGGGGCCGGTTCTGGGGCTGGGACCCCAAGGAGACCGGGTCGTTCCTGACCTGGGTCGCCTACGCGGCCTACCTGCACGCCCGCGCGACCCGGGGTGCCCGCGGCCGCGGGGCCGCGTGGATCGGCCTGTGGTCGTTCGCGGTGCTGATGTTCACCTACTACGGCGTCAACCTCGTGATCGTCGGGCTGCACTCGTACGCCGGACTGCAGTAGGCGCCCACCGAGGCATCCCGCGGGACCGTGACTGCGAACCACAGGTCACACGCCCGCGAGGGGACCGCATGGATGCCGACCGTCGTCGCCGCCTGACCCCGATCGCCGGGGGACGGGCCGACGTCACCGACGAGGACCTGCTGCTGCGCGTCGCGCGTGGCGACCAGGCCGCGTTCGGCCAGCTCTACGACCGTCTCGCCGGCCAGGTCCACGGCATCGTGCGCCGGGTCGTGCGCGACCCCGCGCAGTCGGAGGAGGTGACCCAGGAGGTGCTCGTGGAGGTGTGGCGGACCGCCACCCGCTTCGACCCGGACCGCGGGTCGGTACGCACCTGGGTGCTGACGATGGCGCACCGCCGCGCGATCGACCGGGTCCGCAGCGAACAGGCCAGCCGCGACCGCACGGACCGGATCGGTCGGCGCGACCGTCCGCGCGCCTTCGACGTGGTGAGCGAACAGGTCGAGCTCGCCGACGAGCACGCCCGGGTGCGTGCCTCGCTGTCGGCGCTGACCGGGCTGCAACGCGAAGCGGTGGAGCTGGCGTACTACGGCGGGTACACCTACCGCGAGGTGGCGGAGCTGCTCGACACCCCGCTCGGGACGATCAAGACGCGGATGCGCGACGGGCTGATCCGTCTGCGCGACGCGATGGGGGTGGCGACGTGAGCCGCACCGGAGGACCGACGATGAGCCCCGACATCCACACCCTCACCGGCGCCTACGCGGTGGACGCGCTCCCCGACGACGAACGCGAGGCGTTCGAGGCGCACCTCGCGGTCTGCGCCGCGTGCGCCCAGGAGGTCGCCGAGCTCCAGGCCACCGCGTCCCACCTCGGCGCCGCGTCGGTCGCCGCACCCCCGGCCGGGATGCGTGACGCGGTGATGGCGCGCATCGGCGAGGTGCGCCAGGAAGCGCCGGTCGTCGGACCCGATGCCGAGGTGACCCGGGTGGCGGCCCCACGCCGCTGGACCTCGATGCTGCTGGCACCGGCCGCGGCCATCCTGGCGGTCGCCGTCGTGGGGCTGTCCGCCCTGGTGGCGAGCCTCAACGGTCGGGTGGCCGAGGTGGAGAGCACCTCCATCCAGGTCGCCGACCTCATCGCTGCCGCCGACGTCCAGATGATCGACATCGAGACCCCGGGCAGCGAGACGGCACGGCTCGTGATGTCGCCCTCGCGTGGCGAGGCGGTGCTGACCGTGGACGGGATGACGGCCGCCCCGGCCGACCACGCCTTCGTCGTCTGGCTCATCGACGAGGCGGGGACGCCGCAGGCGGTGGGCACCTTCGACGTCGACGAGCGCGGCCGCGCGACCGAGCTGCTCGACGGGCAGCTGGCGACGACCGCCGCGATCGGCGTCACCGTCGAACCCGACGACCAGCCGCACACCGCGCCGACCACCGACCCGGTGATGCTCGTGGAGATGCCCGCGGTCTGACCCACGGCGAGGTGGGGCGGGCGCGGCGCGGCGCGGTTCGCTCAGTGCGGTGGCGCGTCGATCGCGCTGCGCAGGGTCGCCCGGGTGACCTTGCCCATCCCGTCGCGCGGCAGCGCCGCCACGACGGTCAGCCCGCGCGGCGCGAAGGCCGCGGGGTGGGACGCACGCACGTGGGCACGCAGGTCCGCGAGGCGAGGTGGCAGGTCCGGATCGGTGGGCACGACCACGGCGTGGACGTGCTCGCCCCACTCCGGGTCGGGACGACCGAGCGCGGCGGCGTCCGCGACCGCCGGGTGGGCGCGCAGCGCCGCGACGACGGCCGGCAGCGGCACGTTCTCGCCGCCGGAGACCACCACGTCGTCGGCCCGCCCGAGCACCGTGAGACGCCCGTCCGGCTCGAAGCGGCCGAGGTCGCCGGTGGTCAACCAGCCGCCGTCGTCCACGACGGCCGCGGTGGCCGCCGGGTCGCCGCGGTAGCCGCTGAACCGCACGTTGCCGCGCACGCGCACGCGGCCGTCGTCGGCGAGCGCCACCTCGACACCGTCGAGCGGCACCCCGTCGTAGACGCACCCGCCACAGGTCTCGGTCATGCCGTAGCTGCGCGTCACCTCGATGCCGGCGTCCGCCGCTCGGGCGAGCAGCTCCGGTGGGGCAGCCGCGCCACCGAGCAACACCTTACGGGGGCCGGCAGCCGGGTCGTGGTGGAGCCAGCGGTGCAGCTGGGTGGGCACGACCGCGGCGTGGTCGGCACCCGGCGCGATGAGCGCGTCGAGGTCGCCCGGGGGGAGGACATCGGGGGTCGTCCCGAGGGCCCACGAGCGGCGGAGCGCGGTGAGCCCGGCGACGTGGTGGAG
>CAYSTY010000047.1:0-12151 GCA_964433685.1 uncultured Actinomycetota bacterium
GGTCGGCGGGCTGTGGCGTGGGCACCACGTCGTCGGATCCTCACCCGGCCTCGACATCCGGGACCGCGCGCCGCGCCCCAGCGGCACGCGCGGGAGCTCCACGAGGGGTCCCCGCGTCGGCTCCGAGGTGTCCCAGCACGCACGAGGAGGATCGCAGTGCGACACCGGAAGAGTTCCAAGCTCACGGCGGGGCTGGTCGCGCTCCTGCTGGCGCTGACCGCCGCAGCGTGCGGCGACGACGGCGGCGGCACGGACGACGGGACCGACACCGACACCGACACCGACTCGGCGGACGGGTCGGGTGACGCCGTCGAGGGTGAGCCGGCGTCGTACGACGGCGTCTCGTTCGACCTGTGGCACATCCAGACCGACCACCCGCAGCTGCTCGAGGATCCGATGGAGCGCTTCCAGGCGGACACCGGGGCGAGCGTCAACGTCACCGCCATCGAGAACGACACCTACAAGACCCAGATCCGCGTCGCCCTCGGCGCGAACGAGGCGCCCTGCGTCTTCCTGACCTGGGGCGGCGGCGGTCTGCGCGAGTGGGTCGAGGCCGACCAGGTCGCCGACCTGACCGACTGGGTCGAGGCCGACGGCTACCGCGACCGGTTCGTCGACGCGGCCTGGGACAACGTCACCGTCGACGACCGCATCTACGGCATCCCGGTGGAGAACTCGGCCGCTGCCTTCGTCTGGTACGACACGGTGATCTTCGACGACCTCGGCCTCGAGGTGCCCGGGACCTGGGACGAGCTGATCGAGGTCATCGACGCGCTGAAGGCCGAGGGCATCGCGCCGTTCGCGCTCGCGAACTCGGCGCCGTGGACCGGCTCGATGTACTTCATGTACCTGGTCGAGCGGCTCGGGGGGCCGGAGGTGTTCGAGTCCGCCGCCAACCGCACCGGCGGCAGCTTCGAGGACCCGGTCTTCATCGAGGCGGGGGAGCGGCTCCAGGAGCTGATCGAGATGGACGCCTTCGCCGAGGGCTTCAACGGCCTCGACTGGGGCGCGGGTCAGTCACGTGCCCTGATGTACTCCGGCGACGCCGCCATGGAGATCATGGGCAGCTGGAACCTGTCGGTCGTGCAGTCGGAGAACCCCGAGTACGCCGAGGAGCGGCTGGGCGTCTTCCCCTTCCCGGCCATCGAGGAGGGCGACGGTGACCCGACCAGCATCGTGGGCACCATCGGCGACAACTTCTACGTGGTCGGCAACGACTGCGAGCACCCCGAAGCCGCCTTCGACGCCATCACCTACCTGATCGACGACGAGTCGGCCGAGAACCGTGAGGCGGAGGGTCGCATCCCGCCGTTGAAGGGCTTCGAGACCGACGACGGTGTGCTCGGCGAGGTGTACGACCTGATCAGCGGCGCCAGCAACGTGCAGCTCTGGTACGACCAGTACCTGCCGCCGGAGCTCGCCCAGGTCCACCTCGACACCACCCAGGCGCTCTACGCCCTGTCGATGACCCCCGAGGAAGCAGCGCAGCGGATGGAGGAAGCCGCGGCCGAGTACCACGGCGAGTAGCTCCCCGTCCCGGCGGGCGGCGACCACCGTCGTCGCCCGCCGGGCTCCACCGCTCCCGTCCGAGCCGTGAGGTCACATGGCAGCCGACGTCGCGACCGCCCCGAGGGCCGCGGCACGTGCGACGACCGCGACCGGTCGTCGTGAGCGTCGCCGTGAGCGGCTGTTCCTCGCGCTGTTCCTCGCGCCGGCGCTGGCGCTGATCGCGATCTTCCTCATCTACCCGATCCTCCAGTCGGTGCAGCTGAGCCTGTACCGCTGGGACGGGGTGAACCCGGTCCGGACCTGGGTGGGATTCGGCAACTGGCAGCGGCTGGTCAGCGACGAGGTCTTCTGGCTCGCGTTCCGCAACAACGTCCTGCTGATCGTCGCCTCGCTGCTGATCCAGCTGCCGATCGCGATGGGGCTGGCGGTCGTCCTCGACCGTGTCGGTCGCATCCTCGGCCGGATCCTGCGGGTGCTGTACTTCCTGCCCCTGCTGCTGTCGACGGTCGCGGTCGGGATCCTGTTCCGCAACCTCTACGACCCGAGCTTCGGCATGGTCAACGCCGTGCTGCGCGCCGTCGGGCTCGACGCGTGGGCCCAGCCCTGGCTCGGTCAGGCCGAGACCGCGCTGCCCGCCGTCATCGTCGTGGTCATCTGGCAGTTCGTGCCGTTCTACGTGATCCTGTTCGCCGCCGGTCTGGCCGACCTGCCCGACGACCTGCGCGACGCGGCGTTCGTCGACGGCGCCAGCGAGACGCAGTACTTCTTCCGGGTCGCGCTGCCGCAGATGAAGGCCCTCGTCGGCATCGCGGCGGTGCTCCAACTCATCGGGTCGCTGAAGTACTTCGACGTGGTGTGGGTCATGACCGGGGGAGGCCCGGTCAACTCCAGCGAGCTGATGGCCACCTACATGTTCGCCAAGGCGTTCCGCACCAACGAGGTCGGCTACGGCGCGACCATCGCCGCCGCGCTGTTCCTCACCGTGCTGGTGGCCTCGCTGGCGACCACGCTGTGGGCCGGGCGACGCCGACGTCTGGAGGCCGGCAGGTGAGCGCGCTCGAGACCGGACACCGTCGTCCACGCGTGTTGGCCATCACCATCGGGCTGGCCTGGACGCTGCTCGCCGCCGGCCCGTTCGCGTTCATGCTGTTCACCGCGTTCAAGGACCGGCTCGAGCTGCTCACGCGTGCCATCTGGGCGCTGCCCGAGGCGCCGACGGCCGAGAACTTCCGCCTGGTGCTCGAGAACGACTTCCTCGTCTTCCTGCGCAACTCGCTGGTGGTGGTGACGATCTCGGTCGTCCTGGTCGTCATCGTCAGCGCCATGGCCGCGTACGTGTTCTCCCGCTTCGACTTCCGCTGGCGCGCACCGCTGTTCACGCTGGTGATCGCGGGCCTGATCGTGCCCATCCACGTCACCCTCATCCCGATCTTCCTGATGATGGTGCGCAGCGGGCTCTACGACAGCATCTGGGCCCTGATCGGGCCGTACGTCGCGTTCAACGTCCCGCTCACCGTCTTCATCCTGACCGGCTTCATGCGGGCGGTCCCGCGTGAGCTCGAGGAGGCCGCCGTCCTCGACGGTGCCGGTCCGATCCGCCGGTTCCGGCACGTGGTGCTGCCGCTGTCGCGCTCGGGGATCGTGACCGTGAGCATCTACAACGCCGTCATCCTCTGGAACGAGTTCGTGTTCGCGTTCGTGCTCACCAGCAGCCGCGCGAACCGGACCCTGCCGCTGGCGATCTGGGACTTCCAGGGCCAGTACGGCTCCAACATCCCGGTGATCATGGCCGTGCTGTCGTTGACCGCCGCACCGCTCGTGCTCGCCTACGTGTTCGCCCAGGAGCGCATCACCCGCGGGATCATGGCCGGCGCGGTGAAGACCTGACCCGACCTGCGAAGGTGACGACCGTGACCAACGCCCCGCCGACCGACGCGACCTACCGCGACCGCGCCGCGAGCGTCGCCGACCGCACCGCCGACCTGCTGGGCCGGATGAGCCGGGCGGAGAAGCTCGCCCAGCTCGGCAGCCGCTGGGCCTTCGAGCTCGCGCCGACCGGTGCCCTGGACCTCGACCGCGCGGCGCCGCTGCTGACCGACGGGCTCGGCCAGGTCACCCGCATCAGCGGCGCGACCAGCGTCGACGCGCGTCGGGCGGCGCAGCTGGCCAACGACGTGCAGCGCCACCTCGTGGAGCGGACCCGGCTCGGCATCCCGGCGATCGTGCACGAGGAGGTGTGCTCGGGCGTGATGGCGCGCGAGACGACCATCTTCCCGCAGGCGATCGGCGTGGCCAGCACCTGGCGCCCCGAACGCAACCAGCAGCTGGCCGACGTCGTCCGCTCCCAGATGCGCGCCGTCGGCGCGCACCAGGGTCTGTCACCGGTGCTCGACATCTGCCGCGACGCCCGGTGGGGCCGGCTCGAGGAGACCTACGGCGAGGACCCCTACCTCGTGGCCCAGTTCGGGATCGCGTTCGTCCGCGGGCTCCAGGGCGACGACCTGCGTGACGGCGTGGTGGCCACCGCCAAGCACCTGGTGGGCTACGGCGCGTCCGAAGGTGGGCTCAACTGGGCGCCGGCGCACATCCCGCCCCGCGAGCTGCGCGAGGTGTACCTCCACCCGTTCGAGGCGGCGGTGCGGGTCGCGGGGCTGCGTTCGGTGATGAACGGTTACCACGAGCTCGACGGCGTGCCCTGCGGTGCCAGCCACGAGCTGCTGACCGAGCTGCTCCGCGACACCTGGGGCTTCGACGGCACGGTCGTGTCCGACTACTTCGCCGTCGACCAGCTCGCCAGCTACCACCGGCTGGTGGCGGACCAGCGGGCCGCCGCGGTGACCGCGCTCGAGGCCGGCATCGACGTCGAGCTGCCGGGCACCGACTGCTTCGGCGGGCCGCTCGACGCGGCGCTCGAGGCGGGCGACCTCGACGAGGCAGCCGTCGACCGCTCGGTCGCCCGGGTCCTGCGCCACAAGTTCGAGCTCGGCCTGTTCGAGCAGCCGTACGTCGACGCGGACGCGGCCCCGACCGTGATCGACACCGGCGCCCACCGCGACCTCGCGGCGACCATCGCCCGCGAGAGCCTCGTGCTGCTGCGCAACGGCGGGCTGCTGCCCCTGGCGGGGACGGGGACCGTCGCCGTCATCGGTCCGAGCGCCGACGACCCGCGCAACCTCCTCGGCGACTACACCCACCCCGCACACATGGAGACCCTGCTCGAGTCGCGCGACCAGGAGGAGTCGGCCCTCGGCGGGATGCCCACCGTGCCCGACGAGCTGGAGGTCGACGCGGCCACCGCCGACATCCCCAGCGTGGCCGACGTGCTGCGCGAACGCCTGGGCGACCGGGTCCGGTCCGCGGCCGGCTGCGCGGTGACCGGCGACGACACGAGCGGGTTCGACGCGGCGGTCGCGCTCGCCGCCGACGCCGAGGTCGTGGTGCTCGTCGTCGGGGACCGCTCCGGCCTCGTCGACGCCTGCACCTCGGGGGAAGCCCGGGACCGTTCGAGCCTCGACCTGCCCGGCGTGCAGGAGCAGCTCGCCGCCGCCGTGATGGCGACCGGCACCCCCGTGGTGACGGTGATCGTCAGCGGACGCCCCGTCGGCAGCGACGCGCTGCACGACGGCAGCGCCGCCGTGCTGGCCGCGTGGCTGCCCGGCGCCCACGGCGCGGGCGCCATCGTCGACGTGCTCACCGGCGAGGTCGACCCCGGCGGACGGCTGCCGGTGTCCTGGCCCCGCAGCGCGGGCCACGTCCCGACCTTCTACGGCCACAAGCGCTCGGGCGGACGCTCCCACTGGAAGGGTGACTACGTCGACGGTCCGGTGGGACCGCGCTACGCCTTCGGACACGGGCTGTCCTACACCGACACGACCATCGAGGCAGCGTTGACCGGATCGTCGTCGGTCCCGATCGGCGGCGAGGTGGAGGTCACCGCGCGGGTCACCAACCACGGCACGCGTGCCGGTGACGAGGTGGTGCAGCTCTACGTGCGCGACCCCGAAGCCAGCGTCACCCGGCCCGTGCTCGAGCTCAAGGGCTTCGCCCGTTTGCACCTCGAACCGGGACGGACCCGCAGCGTCCGTTTCGAGCTGCCGACGGGCCTGCTCGGCTTCCACGGGCGCGACCTGTCGTACGTGGTCGAGCCGGGACGCATCGAGGTGTTCGTCGGCAGCTCCGCGGCCGCGCCGACGCCGGTCGGCGAGGTGGAGCTCGCGGCCGGACCGGTCCCGGACAAGGCGTTCGCCGCGACCGTCACGGTCAGCTGACCGGCCCCGGCTGTGGCTCTTCCGGACTAGTCATCTCCGCGCTACGGTCGGCCTCCTTCCAGGGAGAGGGAGGGCCGTGGCTGACGTCACGTTGTCGCGACGACGCTTCTTGGCCGCGACCGGGCTGCTCGGGACCGCGGCGGTCGCCGCACAGCTGCCGGGGGTCGCGGGCCGCTCCCCTGCGTACGCCCAGTCGGCCGACGACCTGCTCGGTCCGGTCCTCGAGGGCGCGGGCGGGCTGCTCGAGACCCTCGCGCTCGACACCCTCGGGGGCCTCGTGGCCTTCGTCGTGCCGGGTGACGACGCCTACAGCGCGCACCAGGGGGTGACCGCCCCCGCGCTCGGCGGCATCGCCGCGCAGGGCCACCGCTTCCTCGCCGACGCGCTCGACCGCTTCCTCCCGGTCCCGGACACGATGCTGGCACCGTTCGTGCGCGCGATGGCGACCAGCTCGGCGTCCGCACCGCTCGAGATCCCCGCCGAGCTGCTCGCGGTACCGGCCGACCTGGTGGTCACCCTCGACGAGGCCCTGCTGGTCCTGACCGAGAACGACCGGACCGTCCCGCTGTCCGCCGCGATCGCGATGCTGATCAACCTCGCCGCGACCCTCGCCGCCCCCGCATCGGTGGCCGGACCGTTCCTGTCGCCGTTCGCCAACCTCGACTTCGCGGGGAAGATGGCGGCCTGGCGTCTGCTCGAGGAGGACGTCACCACCGTGATCGGCGCCCTCGACGGCGACCTGCCTGAACCGCTCGAAGGGTCGCTGGCGGGCCTGGTCGCCTTCGTCGGCGGGGCGCTGGTCGAGTTCGCGGCCTTCGGCTCGTACGGCGAGTGGGAGGCGTTCGACGCCGCCAGCGGTGTCGCGACGCGGCGCCCCGTCGGCTGGGAGATGTCCGACTACCTGCCCGGCCGCGACCGGCCCGTCCACGGGTGGGACGAACACCTCGGTTACTACGGCGACGTCCGCGTCGCCGACGGCTCCTGAGCGGAGGACGTGGGATGCGGGACGTGATCGTGGTCGGCGCCGGCGGCGGCGGACCGGTCGTCGCCAAGGAGCTCGCCGCCCGTGGGCTCGACGTGCTGCTGCTCGAGGCCGGTGGGTACACGCAGCCCGAGGACATGTCGCGGTACGAGAACGACGCCAACAACCCGCTGTACGGCTACCACCGGTTCGGTCCGAGCGACCGCACGAAGCCGTGGTGGTTCCGCGAGACGCCGCAGAACTCGTTCATCTGGCAGCTGGCCGGCGTCGGCGGGACCACCCAGCACTACTACGGCAACTCCCCGCGGGCGATGCCGGGTGTGTTCGCCGGCTACGAGGGCGCCGACGCCGGCGCCTACGACACCGCCCACCGCTTCCCGTTCACCTACCGCGAGCTCGTCCCCTACTACGAGTGGGTCGAGCACACCCTGCCGGTCCAGACCGCCGCGATGGGGACCAAGGAGGCGCTGTTCTTCCGCGGCGCCGAGCAGCGCCTGGCTCACAACACCTCCAAGGACGTCACGCGCGACTCCTTCCGGGCGCAGGAGAACGCGATCCTCCAACCGCGCGGCAACGCCGGGCGGACCCGCGACCCCGATGCGCTCGCCTTCGACCTCGACGACCCGGACAAGTCGTGGGGGTGCACGTTCTGCGGCTACTGCTTCCAGGGTTGCAAGGAGCCGCACGGCGCGCCCCGCAACCTCTTCGCACGTCGGTCGACCGACAACAGCTACACCCCGATGGCGTTGCACGCGTCGGCGTGGGCGCCGGACGGTCGCGACGTGACGCTGGTCACCGACGCGTTCGCGACCAGGATCCACACCACCGAACGCGGTGGTGAGACGGTCGCGACCGCCGTGACGTGGCGCGACACCAACACCGGGGAGACCACCACCGAGGAGGCGACGGTCGTCGTGCTCGCCGCGGGCTGCACGGAGAACCCGCGCCTGTGGCTCAACTCCGGCCTGCCCGACCCGAACGGCTGGGTCGGCAAGGGCTACACCGACCACTTCTTCGACTGGGTGGTCGGTGTCTTCGACGAGGACACGGGCAACACGAAGGGTCCGGGTTCCTCCGCGCGCGCCGACTACCCCGGACGTGGTGGCCTGGAGAACGTCGGGTTGCCGCCGGCGCTCGAGGCGTTCACCTCGCAGTTCAGCGACGCCGGCTACTCGGGTCACTACCGCAACGGCATCGGACGGACCGGGGCGTGGGACGGCGACTCGGGCCGCGTACCCGGCGACGAGCTGCGCGGGATGATGAGCGACGTCGACAAGCTCCTGAACGTCCTGGTCATCACCGACGACGACGTCGAAGCCCGCAACCACGTCACCCTGTCGAGCCTGCCCGGTGACGAGCACGGACCCGTCCCGAAGGTGGTCTTCGACCAACGTGGCCGCTCCGCCCGCACGCTCGACAACCGCGAGTACCTCGCCAACGAGGCGGCGCTGTTGCTGCGTGCCGCCGGCGCCCGTCGGGTGCTGCGCATCGACTGGCCGCCGCTGATCCTGCACGTGCAGTCCACCATGCGGATGGGGGCCGACCCGGCGGATTCGGTGCTCGACGAGCACGCGGAGTCGCGGGCGGTCAGGGGCCTGTTCATCGCGGACAACTCGGCCCTGTCGAACGCGCTCGGTGGCCCCAACCCGACGCTGACGGCGCAGGCGCTGGCCACGCGCACGGCCGAACGCATCTTCCAGCGCTACTTCGACGGCGACCCGTGGGTCGGTACCGAGGCCCCGGTCCAGTCCATCGACGACCGGGTCACCCGCGCCGTCCTCGGTCAGGCATCGCCACCGGCAGCGACGCCACCGGCAGCGACGCCGCCGGGTGACGGGGACGGCGCAGGGACGCCGCGCCGGAGCCTGCCCGTGGTCCCCACCACGCCCACGGCGGCGGGCAGGTCAGCGACGCCCGTCCGTGCGAACCTCCCGGCGACCGGCGGTCCCGGGCTCGGCGCGGGCCTCGCGGCGCTCGGGCTCGCCAGCGCGCTGCGGCTGCGGACCCGTCGCGCCGACGCGGCCGACAGGCCCGCCGGCACCGGGTCGTCGACGGACGCGGCCGGGCCGTCGACGGACGCGACCGGGCCGTCGACCGAGGGGTCCTGACCCGACGCGGTCCGCGCGGTTACCGTGGCCGCATGGAAGATGGTGACGTCACCGACCTCCCGCGGGTGCTGTCGTACCCGCCGCGCCACGACTACGTCGACCGTCTCCACGGGCGGGCGGCGCAGCTGGTCCACCGCGACCAGCCGTGGCCCCGGCTGCCCGACCTCTACGACCCGGCGTGGGTCGCGGCGCACACCGGGGAGTGGGACGTCGCGCACCTGCACTTCACCTGGGAGCAGCACCCGGTCGAACAGGTGGCGGCCGTCCTCGACGCGCACCGGACCGCGGGCGTCCCCGTCGTGTGGACCGCCCACGACCTGCGCAACCCGCACACCGCCGGAGCCGACGTCGACGACCCCTACCTGCGCCTGCTCGCCGATCGCGCCGACCACGTCGTCACCCTGACCCGTGGGGCCGCGGCGGAGGTCGCGCGGCGGTTCGGACGCCGCCCGCAGGTGATCGAGCACGGCTCGCTCGTCGGCGCACGACCGACCCGCCCCGACCGCGCCTGGCCGAGCCGCGTGCGGGTGCTCCTGCACGCCAAGTCCCTGCGCGCCAACCTCGACGTCGCCGCGGCGATCCGCGCCGCCGAACGGGCGGTGGCGGCAGGGGCGAACCTGGAGCTGGAGGTCGCCGCGCACGACGAGCCGGCGGTCCGCGAACAGCTCGAACAGCTCGAACCGGGCGAGGGGGTGAGCGTGCGCTTCCACGTGCGCTGGAGCGCTGGTGAGCTGATCGCCGCGGTCGCGGCCGCGGACGCCTTGCTGCTGCCGTACCGGTGGGGGACGCACTCGGGGATGGTGGAGCTGGCCGCCGACGTCGGGACGCCGGTCATCGCCTCGGACGTCGGCTACCTCGCCGAACAGGTCCGTCTGGTGTCGGTCCCGGTGGTCGCCGACGCGGTCGACGTGGCCGCCCTCACCCAGGCGTTGCGCGGCGTCGCGGTCGGCGCCGGGCTGCCGACCGCACCGTCGTGGGGGGAGCGGCAGCGGTCGTTCGCGCGGTTCGTGGCCGCCCACCGGTCGCTCTACGCGGGGCTGACCACCTGATCGCGCCGTGCCGCCGCCAGCTCCCGCGAGGTCGGCTGCCGCAGCACCTCGAGCACGTCGTCGGTCGGGTCGAAACGCACCAGGCCCAGGCGGTCGAAGGCGTGCAGCCAGCCCTCCATCGGCCACCGGCCCCACTTGGCGCGGAACCTCGTCGCGTTGGCGACGATCGAGTCGAGGTGTTGCAGCGGGGGGTCGAAGCTCTCGTGGTGCTGGTGGTAGGCCACGGCGCGCGGCAGCCACGCCAACGGCACGCCGCGGGCACGGGCGGTGAAGGCCAGGTCGGTGTCCTCGCCGCCGTAACCGTCGAGCGTCGGGTCGAACCCGCCGATGGTCGTCAGGAAGGTGGCACGTGGCACACCGAACGACAGCGACCAGAACAGCTCGTAGCGGTCGCTCGGGACCGGAGCCGCTGCGCCGCCGGTCGGGGCGGGACGGGACGGGTGGGGCCAGGAGTTCGCGCGCAGGTGGTCCTCGTCCCAGTGACCGGTCGCGGCTCCGGGACCGAGGTAGCGCACCTCACCCATCAGCAGCGCGTCCTCGCCCTCGAGCGCACCGGCGTAGGTGGCGACCAGGTCCGCGCCGGGGATGCAGTCGACGTCGAGGAACACCAGGTGCGCGGCGTCCGCCGCACGCGCCCCCGCGTTCCGGGCAGCGGCCAGGGGGAGCTGGCCCTCCTGTGGCGACATCCGCACGTAGGTCACCGGTAGGCCGGCCTCGTCGACACGTCCCTCCGGATCCTCCCCGCCCATCACGACGACGACGATCCGGTCGGGACGGCGCGTCTGCCGCGCCAGTCCCTGCAGGACGTTGGCGAGGTGGGTGGTCCGGTTCCGCACGATGGTGACGACGGCGGTGCTCACGCCGCCCGCCCGTCGCGGACGCGGGCCATCGCCCGACGGTAGACCTCGAGGTGGCCGGCGGCGATCCGCTCGCGCTGCCGACGGCGCTCGGGGACCCCGACGGGCGCGGGTGGTCCGGCGGCGACGGCGGCGGTGACGGCGGCACGCAGGCTCGCGGGGTCGAACCCGTCCTCGTCGCTGGCGAACACGTGGTGGGCACCCTGCGACGCGTACGCGCCGCACGAGGGGGCGATGACCGCGGTACCGAGGTCGCGGCACGCCTCCAGGAGCCCGCTGTGGGTCCCGAACCGGTACGGCAGCACGAAGCTGTCGACGCCGGCGATCAGCTGCCACAGCTCGTCGTCGCTGAGGTAGTGGTGGACGTGCAGGTCCAGGGGGCTGTCGGCGGCGGCGACCGTCCGCAGCGCCAGGTCCACGACGCCCGGGTCGTGGTTCGCGCTGCTCGGGTCCAGCACGTCGGGGTGCAGGTCCAACCGCAGCCGGACGCCCGGCAGCGGGGCGATGGCGTCCAGCATCGCCGCCAACACCTCGACCCCGAGCATGTTGGCTCGCTTGCTCTTGAGGTGGAGCCCGATGCGGTGTCGGTCGGTGTGACGTGGTCGCGGCGACGCGGCACGACGTGCGAGTTCGTCGAGGGGGACGACGTGCGGGTGGGGGAGGACCACCGCCTGCCGGTCGAACCGGTCGGCGATGCGGTCGGCCGCCCACGGGGTGAGCGTGACCACCTCCGTCGCACGTCGCATCCACACCGCGAGCGCGGCGTCGTGCAGTGCCGGCGTCGGATGGTTCGGGTTCCGCAGGTCGTGGCAGGTGTAGACGATGGGGGTGCGCTGCCGTTCGAGCTCGTCGCACACCGCCTCGAGCTGGGCGGGGTCCCAGAACTCGAACCCGAAGTGGACGTGGAGCAGGTCGATCCGGTCACCGTGCTCGCGCCACCACCCCGGGTCGAGGAACGACGGGGTCCGCAGGTCGTCGCCGGACGGGTCGACCACGCGTACCACCGTGGGGTGGTGGAGGTGACGCACGTACACGTGGGTCGCGGGGACCGACGCGACCTGGAGGCGGTCGCGGGCCCCGTTCACGGACGCACCTCGGCGAACTCGCGCACGAGCCCGTCGACGAGGTCGTCGAGCACGTCGGCGGCGCGGGCGGCGCCGTCGTCGACGTAGCTGCGCAGGCGGCCGCGGTCGAGATCGTCGGTGGCACGCAGGACCGCGGGCCAGTCGGTCGGTGCTGGCCACGTCGGACGGACCACGGCGCAGTTGTTGGCCGCGAGCACGCTGGCGAGGTGGACCTGCTCGCCGAACGGCCGCGTCTGCGGGACGACGACGAGGCGCGCCCCGACCGCAGCCGCGTCGGCGACGGCGTTCTGTCC
>CAYSTY010000048.1:0-5476 GCA_964433685.1 uncultured Actinomycetota bacterium
TGACCATCGCCGGGAGCACCGGCAGCACCGTGCAGGTCGACCGCGAGTCCGGGGCATACGATGTGACGGTGGATCTGTCGGGTGAACTGTCGCGTGAGATCGGGCTCGGCCTGCTGGGTGTCGGCGCGAGCGCCGGCAGCGCCGACGCGGTGGGCAGCTCGTTGACGCTGTCGTACACCGCCGACGGTGAGCTCACCGGATTGACCACCAACGTCACCTTCGAGACGACCGCGACCGGCTTCGTGGGCTTCGACCTCGGCGGCATCCCGGGCGCTCCACGGGGCGGTGAGGCCGGCTTCGGGTTCGACCTCGAACGCGGCTCGCTGGTCGAGACCACCTTCGCGCTGCCCGTCGACGGTCCGGGTTCCGACGCGGTCATCGAACGGTTGCTCGAGGACCCCGCCGGCACCGCCCGCGACGCCTTCTCGCACGCGGTCAACGGCGGGTCGGCGATGGTGCAGGCCTACGACCTCGAGGAGGACAGCTCGAACGTGTCGCTCGCGCTCCGGCTCCTGGCGTCGCTCGGCTTCAGCGACGAGGAGACCTCGCGGCAGCTGCGCCTCGTCGACGCGGTGTCGTACGACGCCCACAACGGCCTGATGCGGCGCGGGGACTGCGTCGGATGAGGCGCCCCCGGTCGACGTCCTCGATGACGGCCGCCCGCGCGGCGGCTGGTGTGGCCGTGGCCGCCACGCTGGTGGTGACCGGGTGCTCGAACGGGAACCCGGACACCGCTGGACCCGACGCCGACGCCGACACGGATGCGACCGCGGCGGGCAGCGAGGTCGCCAGGTTCGAGGACGAGCGGCTCGCCTTCGACCACCCCGCCGACTGGGAGGTCGTCGAGCAGGGTGGCCCCGACGAGTTCCGGACGAGGCTCGAGCCACGCGGCGCGGACGACGGGGATGGGGCCGGCGACGGCGGGGCCGACGACGGTGAGCTGCCCGACGGCGCGATCGTGGTGCTGTGGCCCTTCGTCGCCAACTGGGACCTCGACGCCGCGGTCGCCGCGTGGGGACCCGACGAGGACGACCCGGTCGTCACCGACGTCACCGAGGAGGAGGTCGCCGTCCCCGGTGCCGAGGCAGCGGTCGCGCACGCTTACCGCGTCACCGACGTGGCCGGGGGTGGTGGCTTCGGCGAGCAGCCCGCGACCTACCGCTCGGTCATCGCCATGGCGGAGGTCGGCCGCGCGGTCGTGGTGATGGTCGCGGCCCCCGACGACAGCGACGTGGACCTCGACGCGGTCGCCGACCTCGTCCTCGACAGCCTCGCACTGGAACCGTCGTGGGACCGCTGAGCGTGCGCGGCCTCGCGGCCGGACTGCTGGTGGTCGCGCTCGCGACCGGCTGCGATCGTGGTGCGGAGGCCGACGACGAGGGTCCGGTCGGCCTGCCGGACGAGGCGGTGGAGCGCAGCGACACGGCGACCTACCGCGCTCCGGGGGAGCGTTACCGCCTCGACGTCCCGAGCGACTGGTCCTTCGACGGGTCCGGACCACGCTTCACCGCGGGCCCGTCGCTCGAGGGGACACCCATCGTGTACGCCGAGCTGGTCCCGCTCGGGGACGCCGACCTCGACGCGTTCGTGGCGTCCCAGGTCGCCGACAGCGAGGTCCCGGTGGAGGTCGAGGAGATCGACGTCGCCGGTGCGTCCGAGGCCCGGTCCATCACCCAGGACCTCGAGGGTGGGGGACGGGCCGTGCTCATCGCGGTGGACGAGGCAGCCGCGCAGGCGGTGGTGGTGGACGTGGTCTGGTCGGACGGCGAACTGACGGCGGACGAGGTCGCCGCGATCGTCGGTTCGCTCCGGCTCGGCGAGGGGGCGGAGGCGTGATCCACGACAGGGGCCGTGCGGCCGTCGCGCCGGGGTGGCGCTCCGGTTCGACCGGACTAGGTTGTCGCGCCGGTGGGCGTGCGTCGATGGTTCCGTCACGCACGTCCCGACCGGTCGTTGGTGGCAGGGAGCGTGGGGGACCAGTGGAGGCAGCCGGGATGCGACGCGGTGAGGACGGGGCGCTGTCGCCGGGTTTCCTCGCGTTCATGGTCGCCGCGATCACCGGCATCCTGTTCTTCATGCAGATGGGCCACGCCAGCGTCCTGGCGACCGAGTCACGCACCGCAGCCGATGCCGCTGCCCTGGCGGCGGCCGACAGCCTGCGCTACCGGCTCGGCGGGCTGGAGGTCGGCAGCACCTGGCGCGCCCTGAACGACTCCGTCGCCTGCGGCGCCGCCCGTGACTACGCCGCGCGCAACGGCGCCAAGGTCGAGACCTGCGTGGTCGACCGTGACAGCCTCCTGCGCCCGCAGTACGCGGTCGAGGTGACCGTCGAGGGGCTGACCGGCCCGCAGGGGCCCTCGGACGACATCGGCGAGCAGCGCCCGCAGGCGACCTCGCGCGCCGAGGTGGAACTCACGCTCGCGCCGATCTCGTTCGACGACCCGTACTCGGTGTCGTACGGGCTGCGCATCATCGGCGACGAGCCCGTGCTCGCCCCGGTCGGTGGGTCGGACCGGTGGAAGGGCGCCGGTGGGTGGGACGAGTGGATCTTCGGTGTCATCGGCGGCGACCCGAGCATCAGCGGACCGTCCGCGCAGGGCTTCTCCTGGCCGATGTGTGGTTACCCCGCCACCTCCGAGTTCGGACCGCGGTGGGGCCGGCTGCACGGCGGCATCGACATCGGTGCCCCGCTGGGTGCCCCGATCGGCGCGGCCAAGGCCGGCCGGGTCTCGTTCGTCGGTTGGGACGCGGACGGGTACGGCAACTGGGTCATCGTCGATCACGGTGGCGGCATGACGACCCGGTACGCCCACATGAGCACCGGCACCGTGGCGGTCAGCGTCGGCGACATGGTCGAGGCGGGCGACCTCATCGGCGGGATCGGGAGCACGGGCCGTTCGACCGGACCGCACCTCCACTTCGAGGTGCGGTCCGGCGCGTTGCCGCTCAACCCGCGTTCGGTCCTCGGGCCCCCCTGCTGAGGGTCGTTCAGGCGGCGGTGCTCAGCGTTCGTAGACGCCGACGATGCGGTTCTGTTCGATGATCGCGTCGCCGTAGTCGCGCAGGAACGTCTCGCGGTCGGGCTTGCCCTCGACCTTCCGGCTCAGCGCGTAGACCCAGAAGTAGTAGTGGTGCGGACCGTGCCCGTCGGGCGGCTGGGGGCCGCCGTAGCCCTGCGTGCCGAAGCCGTTCGGCCCGGGGTTGAACCTCTCGTCGGCGTCGATCCCGATGGTGGTGGTGTCGGTCGGGATGTTGTAGAGGGTCCAGTGGGTGAACCCGAACGGCAGCGGCGCGTCGGGGTCGTGGCAGACGAGCGCGAGCTCCACCGCGTCGGACGGCACGCCGCTGATGGTCAGCTCGGGCGCGACGTTGTCGTGGTCGTTCGCGTTGGCGTCGGTCAGCCGTTCACCGCTGGTGAACTGCGAGCTGGTGATGGCGAGGTCCTGGATGTTCAGCCCCACGGGGGGTGCTCCTGATCGTCGCGGGTTCGGTCGGGGCCGACGCTAGACACCGTGGACGCCGGCGGCTCGTCCGGACGTCCACGGTGCCGCCTCGACGGCGGTCCGCGGTGCCGCCGTCGGTCACCCGCCGGGGATGGCCGAGGACGACTCGCGGTAGGCGTCGGCGAGGGCGATGTACCCGGCGACGTTGGGGCGGGGGATCGGGGGCACGTCCTTCTCGAGGATCCTGGCGGGCACGCCGACGGCGATGGTCCGTGGCGGGACCACGGTGCCCTCGGTGACCACGGCCCCGGCACCGACGACCGCGCCCTCGCCGATGACGGCGCCGTTCATCACGACCGCGCCCATGCCGATGAGCACGTCGTCCTCGACGGTGCACCCGTGGAGGATGACCCGGTGGCCGACGGTGACCCGCTCCCCGAGGGTGCAGGGGTACTCCGGGTCGGTGTGCAGCACCGAGTTGTCCTGGATGTTGGTGTCGACACCGATGGTGATCGGCGACATCTCGGCGCGCAGCACGGTGCCGAACCAGACCGACACGCCGCTGGCCAGCGTCACGTTGCCGGCGACGGTCGCGGTGTCGGCGATGTAGGCGTCGGCGAGCTCGGGGGTCATGCCGGCGACGGTCAGGATGGTTGGCACGTGCCACCTCGTGGTCGGGTCGGATGCGTCGGTGTGGTCGGGACACACCGTAGGCCAGCGGTCCGGTCCGGCGGACGGACGGCGGCACCGTCCGGCTGCGGCGGGGGAGCACGTGGCTAGCCTCGTCCGGGACGGAGGTGTCCTGTGAGTGCCAGCGGTGGACCAGGCGGGCGTGACGACCGCACGCGGCCGATCGGCGAGCCCGATGCCGGCGCGACGCGGCGCATCGACCCGGACGCCGACCCCACCCAGGTCATCGACACCGGCGCGTACGGGGACGACGACGGGTACGTCACCGTCCCGAACCGGCCGCCTCCGGGTACCGGTGCCGGCGCAGGGCCGGGGGAGGATGCGGACACCGTCGTCGCGGCGCCGGGACGCAACCGCGGGCGCGACTGGGCCATCGGGCTCGGCGGGGTGGTCGCCGGGGTGCTGCTCGCGGTGATCGTGGCGTTCCTCGCCGGTGGCGACGACGAACCGGAGGACGCCGAGGTCGCGGCGGCGCAGGAGCAGGTCACCGCCCTCGAGGCCGAACGCGACGACCTGCAGGCCCAGAACGATGCGCTCGAGGCCCGGGTCGCCGACGCCGAGGCGGCCGCCGGCCAGAGCGACGCCGACCTCGCTGCGCAGCGGGCGGCGCTCGACGAGCGCGCCTCCGCGCTCGACGACCGGGCGGCCGGCCTCGACCAGCGGGAGGCGGACCTCGACGACCGGCAGGCGCGACTGGACGAGCGCGCGGCCGAGCTCGACCGCCGTCAGGCCGAGCTCGATCGCCGTGACGCCGAGGCACCGGCGGGTGACGGCGCCGGCGGTGACGGGTCCGGGGACGGCGGTGGCGACGGTGGCGGGATCGGCGACGTGCTGCCCGACGGCGAGGAGGTCGAGGGCTTCATCGACCGCATCTTCGACCGGATCCGGGGCCTGTTCTAACGCCGCGACGGGCCTGGCCGCGACCTCGGTTCGTGCGGCGCGAGCGGTGCCCGTGGTGTCCGCGCTGTTCGCGGTGCCCGGGGCTCGAGCGGGTCGTCGTCGCCGGCTTCCTCGGCGTCGGTGGCGAGACGCTCGCCGACGACGTGCCGGTGCGCGGGCTCGTAGAGCGCCATGACCTCGAGCAGCGCGGTGCTCGCGGACGACCGGGACGGTGGGCAGCGGCGCCAGCGGACCCAGCCGCGACGTTCGGCGGCGAGCATCGCCCGGTCGAAGGCGATCAGGACCACGACGAGCCCGAGGACCAGCAACGCGCCCGTCACGTGCACCTCCTCGTCGCGCACGACGGTAGGACACGCGTGGACGGGCGGCCCGCGATGTGCGTCGCGGAGCGGACTGCCCGCGCGGTGGTGGTCATCGGGCGTGCGAGCGCGCGTCCGGTACAG